>DATKRV010000038.1:0-52666 GCA_035532075.1 Acidimicrobiales bacterium
CCGGTAGGGAAACGAGACACTCTGGGCGATCTCTTCGAGCACGACGCGTTCGTTTTCGCTCAACAGCAGTGGAGGTGCGGGAGCATGGGGCATGACCCATCCTAACTCAACCGCGCGTCTATTTCAGTGTCAGTACACTAGGTGGGCGCTGAGGGATTCGAACCCCCGACCCTCTGGGTGTAAACCAGATGCTCTAACCAAGCTGAGCTAAGCGCCCCTCTCTATGACGACTGGTCTTTCTCCACACCGCCGCACGCCAACCGTACGGTGTAGTAGAACGACCAATCTAGATGAAGTCAGGTAAATCTGATTTCAGGGATTCTGCGTGCCCGGCAGTGAGAGCGCACTGACCTTGACAGCTCCACCGCACGGGGAAAACGATATCGGCACCGGCGTTGACTCGCTCTGGTTCGGCAACTGGATGTCGACAGAGCCGACCGAAGTGCAACCTGTGCCGTTCACTGGCACTTCGGTGAAGACGAGCAGGAACTGGGCGGACTGAGCGGGCTTGAGCGTGACACGCCTGGGTAATGGTCCTGAATGTGACACCGTGAGCGACACCGCTGAACCAGAACCCGCTCCTCCTGCCGCGTTCGGCGCGAAGAAGGTAATTGTCGGATACCCGTCAAGCGCGCAAGTGATCGGTCCGGTATTAGTCACATTGAGCCGGAAATAGCTTCCACCGGCGGCAGATCCGCCAAAGACTGGGGTAAAAGTCAACAGCGCGATCGTGCATTTCGCAGTCGCCCCTATCGTGGTAGTTGGTTTTGGCGCAGATGTCGTTGTCGACGTCACGTTTGGTTTCGACGAACCACAGGCACCAAACACGATCGAGGCAGCGACGAGCCCGAACATTACCAGGGTGAAGCGACGAGATGGCCTTCGGATAATCACCATTATTCATCTTTAGCACTTCGATCGACCGACCGTGGCTCCACGAGCAGAGACCCTAGGAAATGAGGCGAATTCCTCACTCTCGTTCTTCGGTAACCAGACGCGCTCGCGTCGACAATCGCTCACCAGAGCTCGTGGTGACAATAAGTGAAGAGTGGCTGAGCACATAGAGCGAAATGAACATGACGACAAGGGCCGCGACCTCGATTGCAAGACGCCCATGCGCAACCTGAAGTCGGTCACCGAACAAGAAGACACCCATCACGATGCTTGCAACAGGATTGACGATGAGAAGTGCGCTCTGGGAGGCAGCAACGGGTCCTGATTCGAGTGCGTGCTGACTGACGACCAATCCGACAAGTCCGGCGACGGCAATCGCGTAGGGCTCGAAATGGGTAAAGATCACACTTGGGCCCCTTGGCCAGAGGTCTGCTGCGGCCTTGATGAATGCGGCGGTCATCGCGAAGGCAATCGCCGCGCAGACTCCATAGCACGCTGCGCGCCAAGAGCGCGATCCCCTGTGCGCAACGGACCACGAAATCGCCATCGCCCCAATGCTCGCACCCAACAAGAGGATCCAGTCTTCGGTGGCTGGGCGATCCGTGCCTCCTCTCGCCGAACTCACAAACAGAAACACTCCAAGACCAACCGAGGTACCGATTGCACTCAGCCAGTCGTGCAGGGCCAGCGTCTTTTGAAACCACAGGCTCAAGATGACGACGAGAAACAGGATCTCCGTAACCATCACCGGTTGGATCGTCGAAAGATTCCCGAGAGAAAGAGCAAATGCCTGGAGCAGGAAACTCGCGGCAACAATGACAAGTCCCATGAACCATATCGGTCGTTTCACCACTCCCGCCATGAGTGCTCGACTGCTCGAGTCGGACTTGACCGCCTCCTCAACTCCAATGCGCTGCATAATCGTCGCGAATGCATTTGCACCAGCCGCAATCAAGGCGAGGACGATGGCCATGGCAAACGTTAGTCCTCAACGATTCGTCGAAGAACTCGCAAATTCAAGAACTCCGCGGTGCGAAGCTAGAGGCAAACGACCAACTTTTTCGATGGATCTCGGATATTCCAATGCGGGCGAGGGCGTCAATGTGCGAGGGCGAGGGATACCCTTTATTCTTCGCGAATTCGTAATCTGGATAGATGTCGTGATACTGGATCATCCGCCGATCCCGCGTCACCTTCGCGAGGATCGACGCGCCAGCGACCGTAAGAACTGTTCGATCAGCCCCGCGAATCATGATCGCATCCGCTCTGCCAGTGAAGTTCACGGTTCCATCGATAATGCAGACGTCCGGCGACAGCGTCAGATTCGCAAAAGCACGTTCGGTTGCGAGACGCTGCGCCTCGGTCATTCCATATTGGTCGCACTCGCCAGGATCTGCATGACCGATTGAATAGGCACTGACGGATCGCTCGAGGAACGGAAAAATCTTCTCCCGCATTTTTTCAGAGAGCATCTTCGAATCGCGTACGCCTTTGGGAAAGCTCGAAAGCGACGCGCGATCAACGATTGCGATGCCGACGGAGACAGGTCCCGCCCAAGCTCCTCGGCCCACCTCGTCTATTCCCGCGACATAACGCGCGCCGCTCGCAAAAAGGAGTTGCTCGGAAACATCGGTCGGATCTTCGACTCGCGTCACGCGCGTCTCACCCCAATTGCCCGATCATCATTGCCCGCCAGTCACTGGTCGTCGAACTCGGACTTTGCCACACGAGACATCAATCGAAGCATTGAATCGCGAGGGCTACTTCCTCCGTGACATACCGCCAACACCTCTTTGACGATAGGAACATCGATCAGGTGTTGATCAGCGAGTCCTGCCACCGGGCGACAGCTGCGCACTCCCTCTGCAACCATGCGCGAACCACGCGTGATCTCCTCGATCGACCTGCCCTCACCGAGCGCGCAACCGAGGCTGAAGTTTCTGCTCTTGGAACTCGACGAGGTGGCGACGAGATCGCCGAGTCCGGCGAGGCCGGAGAATGTCTGTCGCTGACCACCGAGGGCCTGGCCGAGCCTCGAGATCTCCGCCAGCGAGCGGGTCATCAACGTCGCCCGGGTGTTATCTCCAAAACCAAGCCCAGATGCCATGCCGATCGCGATCGCCATGACGTTCTTCGCCACCCCGGCAATCTCGCAGCCAACGATGTCGGGATTGGTATAAATACGCAGAGCAGGTGTCGAAAAGATCTCCTGGAGGTGTCTCGCGACAACCGCATCTTCCATTGCGACAACCGATGCGGTCGGCTGTCCAAGAAGGATCTCGCTGGCAAGATTTGGACCGGTGAGCAAGCCCACAAACTCTGGTGACCAGATCTCCTCGATCACCTCGGTCATGCGGAGATTGCTTCGCTCTTCGAGGCCCTTCGTGAGACTGATCACCACCTCAGCTTGCGCCGGACGGAGGCACTGTTCGAGGACCGAACGCACACCGTGACTCGGAATGGCAATTACCACGACGGAGACATCTTCAAGCGCAGATTCGAGCGACGAGGTTGCCCGTATCGATACCGGCAGCACGTGCGAGCCGAGGTAGGTGTGATTGGTGTGGAGCTCGTTGATCTCCCGCGCGATCGATTCATCTCTCGCCCAGAGAGAGATCTCGTGCTGGCCCGAGAGCAGCGTTGCGACGGTTGTACCCCATGAACCTGCACCGAGGATTGCGATGTGTTCACCCACCGGCGGTGTCGCTCTCAACAGGTGCGGATAGAGCTCTCATTCCCACAACGCTAATGGCAGCCCCGGCTCACGTCGGTGCAAGCAACGAACGCGCCAAGGAGATCCCTAGACTGAGAGAGATGCAGGCCATCTTGGTGCCAGTGAAATCGTTTCGCGAGGCGAAACAACGCCTCGCCGACGCGCTTGGCGACGAGACGCGCATCGCGCTCGTCAAACAGCTGGCCGAAATCGTCATAAACGCGCGCGGATCATCTCCTGCGTTTGTCGCGTGCGACAACGGCGAGGTCGCAGACTGGTCAATCACGAAGGGGGCAACGGTACTCTGGACTCCCGCGCTCGGCCTCTCCGGTGCCGTTGGAGCCGGATTCCGTCATCTTGTCAGCGCCGGATTTTCGCGCATCATCATCGCCCACGCTGACCTCCCCTTCGTCACTGATCTTGAACACTTTGGCTCGGACAGCGCAGTAACGATCGCTCCCGATCACCGCCTCGATGGCACCAATGTGATCGCGATCCCCGCTTCGACACCGTTCACCTTTTTCTATGGCCCACACTCCTACCAACGACACCTGGCCGAGGCTGCTGAACAGAAGATGGCATGCCATAGCGTGTTTGACTGGCGTCTAGCATCCGATATCGACCATCCCGACGACCTCGCCCTCGTCAGCGACCTTTTGAAACAACAGCATTCGAGAAAGCGAGCAATCTCATGACGACGAACCTTGAACGACCATCACGCGCGCTCGCGATCGCCGCACACCCGGACGATGTCGAATTCGGATGCGGAGGAACACTTGCGAAATGGTCGGCCGAGGGGACCGAGATCTTCCACCTCATCTGTACCGACGGCTCCAAGGGCACCTGGAAGCGCGACCAAGACCCACAGGAACTCGTCCTTATCCGGCGCGAGGAACAACGTGCAGCGGCGCGTCGGCTCGGTGGCACTGGTGAGGTGATCTTTCTCGGCTGGCCAGATGGTGAACTCGAATCAGGACTCCGCCAGCGGGTACAGGTGGCTAGCTGGATACGTCGCATACGGCCCGGAGTTGTTTTCGCGCACGACCCGTGGAAGCGCTACCGACTCCATCCCGATCACCGCAACGCAGGGTTCCTCGCCACTGATGGCATCGTCGCGGCGCGCGATCCACTGTTCTTCCCGGAGATCAACCTCGAATCGCACCGTCCGGATCACCTCTTGCTCTGGGAGGCGGACGAGGTCGACCACCTCGAAGAGGTGAGCAGTTCGCTCGAAACGAAGATCGCCGCACTCTTGGAACATGCAAGCCAGTTCCAAACCACGATGCATATCAGCGAGGGCGATGGACCCGAGGCAATCGACGAGCAAGAGACCTTTCGCCGACGCATCATGGAGCGGCTCGCGGAAGCCGGAGCGGCTGAGGGACTCTCTTACGCCGAAGGGTTCAAGCGGATCGACCGGCTTTAGGAGCCGATGGAGGTGCGTCCTTCGCCAGAGAGAGCAGCGACCCCGGCCTTTGGCCGGGGTCGCCTTGATACCACGCCAATCATTGTTAACGCTTTTTGGCGGGAGCCTTCTTCGCAGCAGTCTTCTTGGCTACGCGCTTTTTGGCGGGTGCCTTCTTGGCCACACGCTTTTTGGCAGGTGCCTTCTTGGCCACACGCTTTTTGGCGGGTGCCTTCTTCGCGGCCGTCTTCTTCGCTACGCGCTTCTTTGCAGGAGCGCGCTTCGCGGCTGTCTTCTTGACAACTCGCTTCTTCGCGACGGTCTTCTTTGCTGCGGTTTTCTTGGCAACACGCTTTTTCGCGGGCGCCTTCCTTGCGGCAACTTTCGTTGGCACAGATGCTCCTTTCATAGCAGCAACCTCTTTGTCAGGCGCTGCGGATTTGGGTATATCCGACGGTGTATCCGTATTGAGGTTCTGCCTCGGTTTTACGCCAGGCGCACAACCGATTCATTTGGAGGCATGGACTTGAACAGCCGCTCCGGTCCGTCGATGGCAACCTTCACGGGTCCTTCGCAATCGAAGTTCATCGGCACCAAATCCCGGAACACACACTGCGCCACCCGCGCGAACACTCGAAGTGGCTTTGCAGACAGATGCAGTTGCTAACGCATCCGCTTGGTGGCGCGTCGTTCCGAAATCAGCACTAATCACTTCGACTAGTTCAGTTCCGTTCACTCATACCTCCGTAGCATGGGGCTTGCCATTCAGCTCTTCAAGAACTGCCGAACAACATTTTCCGGCCCCCTTTGATTCGCTAAGCACAAAGAATAACCAATATGTGTTGGTAAATACGTGTCATTGCGCATTTTTTTTCATCAGGAACTCCGCGACCGATGATCCGTCTCTCTTCGTTGCAACTTCATGACGTAGGAAAATCGGTAGCGCGAACGGTATGCGCGCGCGTTAACAACGTCGTACGCAGCGCGCGAACGCGGACGAGAAAGACGGATGACACAAAAATCTGGCATAAGAAAACAACCTGTTGACCAGCACTTTTCTCGAATCTTTCTTGGTCTTGGTGAGAGAGGTCCATTGTGGTGCGCGCCAGAGATTTGCGCATTGGTGCTTGGTCCACCGCGCGTCGGAAAGACAACGTCGGTCATCATTCCGAACGTTATTCTCGCAAAAGACAGCGTCATCTCTGTCTCCACAAAATCTGACGTAATTGACGCAACAAGCCGGATTCGCGCCGATCTGGGGCCATGTTTTCTGTTTGATCCATCGGACGCGCTCGTCACTCCCCGAACTGTCACGCGCGTTGGTTGGTCACCTTTACACGCCGCGCAAGCTTGGGAACACGCCGTGCTCACCGCCGATGCAATGGTTGGAGCGACGGGAAACCGCTCTGATCGAGAGGGGTCGCACTGGCGCGAGCGCGCCTCTGCGCTTCTCGCAACACTCTTCCATGCTGCGGCACTTGACGAGGCGCCAATGGCTCGCGTGGTGCAGGCCGTCAACCGTCGTGATGCGGAGTACTTCGTCGAGGTGCTCGCGAGAAAGGACGCCGACCTCGCACTGGACCTCCTCACCGGAATACGCGAGACCGATGCCCGGGAGCAAAGCGGCATCTGGTCCACCGCATCCGGGGTTCTCTCCGCGTTCCGAATGAGGGCGACGCTTGCCAATACCCTTTTGCCAAATATCGATTGGGAGGCATTCGTCCGTCGACCGTCAACGCTCTACGTCGCCTCCCCCTCCGACCACCAGCAGCACATCGCGCCCCTCATCGCGGGACTGATCCGCGACCTTCGGTCCTACAGCGCCCGGCACTTCTCCTCCTTGAATTCGCCAGAACCCTTCCGCGTGCTGCTGATCCTCGACGAGCTTGCGAACATTGCACCGCTGCACGACCTGCCGGTTCTCATAGCCGAGGGCGCGAGCCAGGGAATCGTCACCCTCGCGAGCCTGCAAGATCTCTCCCAGGCGCGATCGCGCTGGACCATTGCGGGTGAGGGCTTCCTCTCGCTGTTTGGCGCGAAGGTCGTCTTCGGTGGCATCGGCGATCGCACGACGCTCAGCGACATCTCCGCGCTTGCGGGTGACCACTATGTACGGAGCGTCTCACAGACGAAACGACGTCACCTTGGCCAATGGGTCGCAGCTGGCACCCAGCGCTCCATGACAAGAGAGCCGCGCCTCTCGATCGACGAGATCGCCGTGCCGCCTCCCGGTGAGGCGATTGTGATCATCGGCGCCGAGCCACACCACTGCAGGCCCGTCCCCTATTTCTCCCGTACAACCACGCCTACTTTGGAACCCGACTAGAAATGGGCCGATTCGCGCAACTCAAGCGACTCGCCCAAATTGGCTCGAAAACTGCCACGCGCGCGTCCTTCAGGTGAGATCTCGCGCGTCCGTTTGACGTCTCGCTGGTAGAGCACACGCTCGCCGACACGGCTACCTCTCGGACCATAGGGCCAGAGATCTCGCGGGAGGGGAATTGTCCGGGAGGAGACGGCCAAGTCGATGCTGGTTTCGAGCTCTAGGACCGAACTCCCGATACGCGAACCGTCCGCGAGTCGGCGAAGCAGCTCGAACAGCTTGACCTCGTCGCGACCAGAGACGATGCGGACGATCTCCAACGCGAGCCGGTGGTGTCGTTCATCGCCAGGGAGTTGACGGTTTCCGGTCATCTCCTCGAGTCGCGCGCTCGAGATACCAAGCCGGAAGGCACGCGTCCTCCAGATTTCGAGCAACTCGTCGTAGCCGAGTACGAGCTTGCGTGCCGACCGGGAGTGACCCGCGGCAATCTCCGTCGCCCGGTGACTCGCAAAACCGAGGTTCGCAACCTCGCGCAAGATTTCCGCTCGGCGCTGCGAGAACGCGCGGATCATCGGTGGCGAGAGTCCCTCGAGGTCATACCAACCGGGCTGGATCTCGCGCCAGCGCACGCCGAGCAATCGAGAGAGTTGGTGACGAAGCCCCGACCGGTAGAGCGAGCCGAGAAGACCCACATGGACATAGAGGGGACGCAGATCAATTGCACTCCAGACCTTCTCGTCATCTGAGGCGAGATTGGGAATCAAGACATGACTGTGCAGATGTGGATCGTTGGAACGGCTCGTGCGATGCTCAAAGACCGCTTGGGAGACGGTCAGCGCGCGGCTCGCGCGGCGTACTCCCTCGGTTGTGCGCCGGACGGAGATGATCTTTCGATCGGCGAAGTCCATCGCCTCAAAGACGCTCGATCGTTGCGCGTACTCGATCGCCTCGCGCGTGCGATCACTCCCAAGAGCATGCAGCACGCTGACACCCTTGGGTACGGCGAAGGTGGCGTCGAGAGCGCAGATCTGCACCTGGCGCTGGAATCGATTGAGCACCGCGCCCGTCTTCGGGTCCACACCGCGCCCAAGACCGAGCAGCCGATCACCCGCGACGACAGCCGAGATATCGGCCTGTCGCGCCCTCGGCTCTCGCCAGTAACCGTCCCTCTCATAGAACGGCCCCGAAGTGCGTTCCCTGGTGACGCCGAGATAGTACTCAAGGTGCGCTGGGAGAACCTTGTAGAGCCTAAGCATGGCCCGAAACTAGAGCGAACGCCTCCCGCTCCACCTACCGCAATCGTACCGTTGCCTCGCTCTCAGATTCCGTAACGCGCCAGTGTCTCAAGCGCCGCCTGTTCCTTCGCGTGCGAAAGCTCCAGCGGTGAGACGACCTGGGCTCGCATACCGAGACGCAGCAACAGATTGCCGAGCCAGCGGCCGGATCCCACCGCGAGCGTGACGAGCACCTGGTCATCGCCAAATGGCTCGATCGGTGCGGCGGTCAAAGGCTCGATGAAATACTGACAGCTCGCTGGCGCCACGATGGTCGCGATTCGCGTCGCGGATCGCTCGACAAAGGCGCGCGAGCCAAAGAACTCCGATGGAGGGATCCGGGCGACTCCCTTCTCTTTGGTGGACGTTACGTTTTGGATATTGTGAACGAGAAATCGACGCCAGTCATCACGGAGGTGACAGAACGCGTCGAGATAAAACTTGCCCTCGCGAAATACGACGGCATAGGGTTCGACGCGCCGACGCGCCACCTGTAAGCCATCACTGAGCGGATAGTCGATCTCGACAATCGTCGAAGTCGCGGCAGCCTCGCGAAGCGCGACGAGCGATGTGGGAATCTCCACCTCGACGTGTATTGCGCTCTCTCCAAGCACCGCCTCGAGCTTGACCAGCGCCGACGCGAGCGCGCTATCGACTCCTACTCCCTCCGTGTTGACAAGTGTGCGCGCCGCGGCTGCGACCGCGAAACCCTCATCGGGCGTCAGCCGGAGCGGACGCTCGAGCGCCTCGAGACGATGGACATGAACCTCGCCTTCGGTAACGAGAATCTCGAGGAGCTGATCTGGCGTATAGGGAGGAAGGCCAAAACACGCCGCAAGTTCAAGCTCGCTGATGACGGTCTTCTCGTCGATGCCAAAACGCGCGGCGAGATCGGAGATCTGCGCAGATCCCTCGTTCGCAAGGAAGGTGAGCATCGCTATCATGCGGCGAAGACGCGCGCCAGCATCGAGCGAAGCCCGTCTCTCTCGGGGCATGGACTTGGCGCCTGTCTTTCGTTCATGGGTACCAACCGTGCGCGGAATCTTGATGACCGGTATCTGCTCGGCGAGATATCCCTGCAGACGTTCAATGACGCGCGACCGAATCGATTCAGGTGCAACAACCTCTGCGGCAGATCCGAGTCCAAGAACCCACGAGATGACGGCCTCTTCGTCCGCGATCGGGAAAGAGACGCTGGCTCTCCCTCCGTCGTCCCTCGCGAGGATCACATCACTGCCCACCATTTCGATCACCGACGCAGTCGCACTCGCGTCGACGGAGAGCTCGAGCACCTGCCGGGACCCCGGCTCGTCGGTATCGTCCCTGCTCGGAGCGCGCAGCGAAAAGGCAAGTTCATGGGCGAGTTCGGCATCTCCTCGACGCTCGAATGAGGCTCTCGGCCCGACGAAGATCTCGCCAACGATGCGATCGACACGAAACGTACGCCGCGCGTGTTCTTCCACGCTGGTTCCCGACAGACCGATCAAATACCAATGGCCCGAACGAAAGACGAGCACCTCAGGTTCGACCTCGCGATCGCGATCGTGATAGGAAAAACTGACTATTGCCCGGTCGCGTATCGCCTCTCCGATTCGGCCGAGCGCCGGGAGACGTGGAAGTTCCATCACGGCGGGAAGCGTTGATTCGGGTTCCGCACCGATCTTGACGGCAATCTCAGCGTGCATTGTGCCCTCGAAACGCACGCTTGCAAGGGCAAGACGCAGGGCGTTTCTCTCGGGGCCACTCAGCCTGAGGTCGGGGAGATAGTAGTCAGCTGCTAGAATTTGGTATCCATCTTGGGCAGAGCTGTTTGGTGAACTAACGGTGATGGGAATTCCGCTCTCTCGTAATGTCCGCTTGTCGCGTTCGAACTGTGTGCGACGTGCCTCTTCCTCGGACGGATAGCCCCGTACCTGTGAGCTGATCTGTACCAGTGTGAGCGGCTCCTGTGCGTTTAGAAGAATCAGCAAGAGGTCGGCGACACGCTCGACTTTTTCAACCCGTGGTGGCATGACCCAAATCTATGCCCTCATGTGCACAAAGATGACGATCGGCAGAACCGCCTCAATAGCGGCATCAAAGGATAGGAACCCAGTGGCAATTAGGAATGAACTCCGCAACGTCGCGATAATCGCCCACGTTGACCATGGCAAGACCACGTTGGTCGATGCCATGATGAGCCACGCCGGGACCTACCACGAGCGCGAGGTGGTGGTCGAGCGCGCGATGGATTCGATGGATCTCGAACGTGAGAAGGGCATCACCATTCTCGCCAAGCAGGCCTCGTTCATGTTCGGCGACCGCCAGCTCATCGTTGTGGACACACCAGGACACGCGGACTTCGGAGGCGAGGTTGAACGCGCGCTCGCGATGGTCGATGGCGCGATGTTGCTTGTCGATGCAGCCGAAGGACCAAGACCTCAGACGCGCTTTGTCCTGCGCAAGGCATTCGAGGCCGGACTGCCGATTGTTCCGGTGATCAACAAGGTCGACCGCCCGGACTCGCGTATCCCAGAGGTGATGGAAGAGCTCTACGAACTCTTCTTCGACCTCGACGCACCCGAGTCGCAGTTCGAAGTGGCCTTCCTCTTTGGTAGCGCTCGAGATGGCTGGCTCTCGCTCGAACAGCCCGACGGCCCGGTGAGCGAGCCTCCTCCTGGTGCGAGCCTCGCGCCACTCATCGATCAACTCTTTGCCCATCTTCCGGCGCCACGCTTCACCGAAGGTCACGCACTCCAGGCGCTCGTCACCAACCTTGATGCCTCGCCCTACCTCGGACGACTCGCGCTCTGTCGCGTTGTCGAGGGCACGATCAGACGCGGCCAGCCGCTCGCATGGTGCCGCTCCGATGGATCAATCGAGCGGACGAAGGCGGTTGAACTGCTTGTCGCGGTCGGACTTGAGCGGGTGCCCACGGAATCTGCTGGACCCGGCGAGATCGTCGCCGTGGCAGGAATCGGAGAGATCAATGTCGGCGACACGCTGTGTGACCCGGAGCTACCCGAAGCGCTGCCTCGGCTGCACGTCGACGAACCAAGCCTTTCGATGACGATCGGCATCAACTCCTCCCCGATGGCAGGACGCGAGGGCTCAAAGCTCACCGCGCGACTCTTGAAGGGGCGACTTGAAAACGAGGCACTGGGAAATGTGGCTCTGCGAATATTGCCGACCGAACGTTCCGACACCTACGAGGTACAGGCAAGAGGCGAACTCGCGCTGGCCGTGCTCGTCGAGATCATGCGGAGAGAGGGCTTCGAGCTCACCGTCGGCAAACCCGAGGTCCTCACCAAGACGATCGACGGAGTGCTTTGCGAACCAGTTGAGCGTCTCTCGATCGAGGTACCCGATGACCACCTTGGCGCGATTACCCAGCTGCTCGCGAAGCGCAAGGCAAAGCTCCAGAAGATGGTGCACCATGGCACCGGCTGGGTGCACCTCGAGCATCTCATCCCCGCGCGGGGCCTGATCGGCATCCGTGGCGAGGTTCTCACCCAGACACGCGGCACCGCCCAGTTGAGCCACGCGTTCGACTCCTATGAGCCCTGGTACGGAGAGATCCGTACCCGTCAGGCGGGCAGCCTGGTCGCTGATCGCGCCGGACAGACCACTGCCTACGCGCTCGCCGCGCTCGCGGAGCGCGGCGCGATGTTTGTCGGCCCGGGTGAAGAGGTCTACGAGGGGATGGTGGTCGGCGAGAGCAGTCGCACCGACGAGATGGACGTCAACCCAACCAAAGAGAAGAAGCTCACCAACATGCGTTCATCTGCTGCCGACGAGCTCGTCCGGCTTGAGCCACACCGCGCGATGACCCTCGAGCAGGCACTCGAACAGGCCGATGAAACAGAGTGCGTCGAGGTGACGCCGACCACGGTACGTTTGCGCAAGATCACCCTCAGCGCCCAGGAGCGCGCAAAGCACCGCAAGCGCGCCACGGACTAATTGCTTTGCCGTCCGCGAAAATGGACCCAATTGCCTCGTCGTCCGCCGAAGGAGCTCGACGCACCCCACACCGTACGCATAGGTTGAACGGGGTTCGAGCGGACGACGCGAACTCCAAGCATCATCGTCAGGAACTCTCCACCCCTCGCACAGCAAATTCGTGCTGTCGCAGATAGCGCTGGCGCAATCCAATCGCCGACCAGGACCCCCATCCAAGCGCTAGAGGCCCCCAGAAGCTGATGATGCGATAGAGCAAGACAGCGAACACCGCAGAGAGCTCCGCACCACCGAAAGCAACAAGTGCAACCGTCAGACTCCCCTCCACCACGCCGAGCCCTCCTGGAGTGATCGGCAGGTTGGCCGCGAGCTGGCCAGCGCCGTACGCGAGGAGCAGCCCCCGCCAAGGAACAGGTGCTCCGACTCCGGCGAAACTCGTCACCAGCACGGTGCAGTCACAGATCCAAAATCCCGACGCGAAGAGCAGGGACAGCCAGAGTTTGCGACGCCCGAGACTCACCGCGGCCAAGCGCGAGGTGAGATCGTCCATCACAACGACGACATCGCGTCTCGGTCTGCCAAAACGTCGGTGCGACCAGGTGAAGAAAATGTGGATGATTCTCACCAGCCACCTTCGCTGCCAGACCAGAGCGTCGATCGCAGCAAAGAGCAAAAGCGAAGAGGCCGTAACGATGATGAGGTTGTACGAAGCCCCTTCGTGGATTGCCATTCCGACGCCTGCACTCGCCAAAAGCGAGAGCGCGAACGCCTCAAAGGCGACGGTAGCAAAAAGCACCCAGACGGCTACTGCGCTATCTGCCCCCTTGCGCCGATACTGGCCAAAGGTATAGATGCCGGCGAATGCGGGGCCCCCTGGAAGTGAGGCGACAATCGCGCTGAACGCAAACGCGAGTGCTGTTGCAAACGACATGGAGACCGTCACCCGGCCAGCGCTCAGAAGGTTGCGTTGCAAAGCGCCGAGTGCGATATACGAGAGGAGTTCAACGGCGGCACCGAGTACAATCCACTCGACCTTGACCCTCCCAAGCTCTCCTATTGCCTTGCTGAGTGCACTTCGCTGACCGTTGAGCGCGTCGAGTACAAATGCGCCGAGCACAACCCCAAGAATGAAACGCACCAAATAGAAGACCCGTCTAAGGCGGCGACGCTCAATATCTTGCATGAGCCCCACCGTAGCGGGCCAAGATAAAACTGAGCTGACCGAGCATCTGCTCGAGCGACAACGAGAGACCTTTAGCCAGACGGCACTGTGGTCGTTGTGACCGGCAGCGTGGTCGTTGTGACCGGCGTTTGACCAAAACGCGTCACGCGGGCGACCGCGAACCAGTCGGACTTAAGACCAAGGGCGCCGACGAACTCCGACACCGGGACCCGGATGAAACCCTTTGAACCCTTCAGCAATACGGTCTCCGCGCGACCACCATAGGCGCCGTGACCGTTCCTCGCGCTGACGTGTACCATCGACAATCTGCCGATCGCGCGGAAATCTCGGGTGATCTGTGTGCCAGCAAGCGTCATGCTCCAACTGTGGTTGGGGTTGCACTCGAGAGGATCAGTCGGAATGACGCAGCTGTCCCCGAGATCATGCACCGGAGGAAAGATCGAGGGCGCGGTGAATCCCCCGGTCGATGCAGAAAACTGGGTTGAGACCGCAAGCGTTGGTGTGGCTGGAAAGATGCGTATCTCGCCGGCAGTTGCCGCAACCGCTGCGTCCGAGACCGAACTCTCGAAGTTTGCTCCAGCGTAAACCTGGCACTGTGTCGTGTCGCAGATTCCCGCGTATCCGTTCCATCCACCCGATTCGTCATAGGACATCGCGTACGACCGCGCCGCCACAGCCTGGGCCTCGAGCGCCTGAAATCCCCACGGTCGACCAAGCGGAGAGTTCGTCGTCGTGCCATCGAGCCCCCAAGAGGCTGAGGATTCAGAGGGAACGACGCTGCGCAGGTAAGACTCGAGTGGCAAGAGATTTAGGGTCCTCTCGTATCCTGATCGGTCGTATGCCTCGATGCTGCCGCGAACCGACTCATCAACCCCGTCGTGGCGACACAGCACCAAGAGCTGTGACGCCGCGGCATCCACCGTAACCGTGGGGGAGACGACGGGATTCATGAGGCCAGTTGCAATAGGAGTCGTTGTTATTGCTTGCGAAGCACCCTGGCACGTCGAACCCTCATACGCATTCCAGGTTCCGTTCGAGCCGAGCTGAAGGTCGATCGCCGTTCCAGCGGGCACCGTAAAGCTCATCACGGGAGGTGGCGCGACAGTCGAGGGCGCCACGGTGATCGATGTCGACGAAGTCGTTGATGTTGTCGAGGTGGACGTTGTTGTTGTTTTCGTAGTCGCCGCCACGACTGGAGTACCGCCCGAAGAGGTCACTGTGAACGGCTGCGACGATGTCACAATTGGGTCGTACCCGAGGTTCGTCGCTAGGTTCATGTTTTCCAAGATTACGACGCTGATCGTCGGGTCTGGCGGTTGGCCAGTCGCGCTCAAGAGAGCCGGCACTGTCGTTCCGTAGTAGTGGTTGAGAATCCGCTCGTAGCCAAAGTGATAGCGCACCGCGTAGCCAAAGGCCCCCCATTGGCCAAGCCCGATGCCAGATCCCCACCCATGACCAACGAGCATCACCGTCGTCACGCGTCGAAAATGATCCTGCTTCGGCGCAGCACCAACCACAACCGCGCTCGTTGATAAAAGCACGGTCAGCGCGGCAAGCGAAACTAGGACGGTGCGCGAAATATGCCGTGACAACGCGCCAATGACGATGAACAATTCCTTCACGATTGAGCAATGCTACGTGCCTTACCCCAAATTTTGGGGTCATCAGCTACGAGAGAACCGCTATCGCCCGTCTCATCGTCTCTCGGAACACCTCTTCCGCGTGCTCAAGGGTGTACAACCTCGCCTGATCAAGTGCCCGTTCCTCCATCTTGGCAACCAACCCAGGGGCGTCAAACAGCTCGTGCAACACACAGGCAACATAGTCGGGGTCCTTGCGTGCGATCAGCAGACCGCCCTTCCCGACGGTGTCAGGCACTGCGGAAACGGCGTAGGCGACAACAGGAAGTCGACGCGACATCGCTTCGATGATCGGCGCGCAGAACCCCTCGTGGTCCGATAGACAGACGAAGGCATCACTGAGTTCGTAGTACGCCGCGAGCTCTCCCGTCGACACCGAGCCCGTCATCACGACCGATCCGTCGAGTCCCAACTCGCGTACCAAACGTTCAAGCGCGTGGCGGTACGCACTGCCCATCTCTCTCCCGACGAGGAAGAGTCTCGCCTCCTGGTCGAAGAGTTCGCGATAGCGGCTAAAGGCGAGAATGAGATCGTGCTGTGCCTTGTGCGGCGCAACTTGACCAACGAACACCAGGCTATGACCGCGACCATGAGCATAGCGCTCGAGCGTCTTTTCATCCGGCGCCGCTCCGATGTTGCCCGTCTCAATCAACACTGGGACCACCTCGGCATGGACGTATCCGAGCGCGACGAGCTCGCTCGCATTGAATCTCGAGTCCGCAATCGCGTAATCGACTTGCGGGGCGAGCCTCGCGAGCTGCTCGCGTCCAAGTTGTATCTCCTGACCAAGCGGTGGCAGCCACCGTTTGACGAGATCTTCTGGGGTGATGTTGTGATAGTCAAGTAACTTGATGCCCTGATGCATGGCGAAGATCTCGGCCGCGCGACTGCCGATCGAGCACTGATACATCACCCAGTGCGAGGGATCACGGTCTGGCACGAACTCCGCGAGTGGTCGAACACGACCTTCGACGCCTGGGCCAAGCGTACTGGCATAGATGTCACCCACAAAGCCCATCTCGTGCAGCAACCTCTGGGCCGAAAAGGTATGGTTCGAAACTGCATCGTGTTCAATGATCGAGGGGATGATCTGGTCAATCCGATGAGGAGCATGGCGTTCCACCGATGCAACACCGATCATTTTGGGCCTCGAGCACGAACACTTGCCAATGCACGTTTCAGCATCGCTCGCAACGATCCTGGGACGACGGCGCGCACGATGGCACGAAGCAAGAGCGAGCGCTGAAGGGGATCTGGCCGCCGTAGCGCCTGAACCGCGCAACGTTCGAACCGTTCGCGAAGCTGTTCGGTCATCGCATCAGAGGATCTCCGCGAGGCTCGCAGCGCATTCAGCTCTTCATCGACACGCTCGAAGAAAGCGGCTATCTCCGGGTCAGGGTTCAAAGAGATAGTCTTTCGAACCTCTCAGACCGACGAGGAGATGGTTTGGCCATCCAACTCGGTGCGCATTGCGAGCGAAAACATTCCGACCGACCGACCCGGGTTCATGACCTCGAAGGTCGCCGCGGGCTCGGCGTTCGCCAGCATCATCGAATGCGAATCCCGGACGTCGACATTGACGGTAAATCGACCATCAAGAAGTGGGACTGTATCAAACACGAACGAGATGTCCCGCTCTCCTGGATCGAGAACATCTCCGCCAGAGAGCGCATCGCTCTGTGCGCCAAAGACGGTCTCGTTGCGCTCGTTGAGCAACGTCAGGCCAAATCGAGCGCCAGGTATCGCGTGGGCTGTGACCAGTTTCGCGCGCACGCGCAGCGAATCACCGGTCACAAGATAGGTGCGCTCCCCAGCTCCGGGAAACTCGAGTCCAACCTCGGTGATCTCCACCTGCCTTTGCACCGTCGATCGCGCGCCGAACTCATCCTCTTGCTCAGCCTGCGCTGCATCCGCCGCAATGAGCGAATCTCGAAATATACGGATCGCCTCTCCTGGAGGAGCTACGGTCAGCACGTGTCCATGATCCATGACAATGATCTCTTCGCAGATCTGTCGCATCATGTCCGGTGAGTGCGAGACAACAATAATCGTGCGTCCCTCCTCCTGGAACTCGCTGACTTTGTCGAGACATTTCTGTTGAAATCGCTCATCACCAACGGCAAGAACCTCATCCACCAACAGGACATCCGGATCGACATTGACCGCCACAGCGAATCCGAGCCGCACATACATGCCGGATGAGTAATAGCGCACCTGGTTGTCGATGAACTGCTCAAGTTCGGCAAACGCAACGATCTCGTCAAATCGTCGGTCGATCTCCCGACGCGAGAGTCCCAGCAACGAGCCATTGAGGTAGATGTTCTCCCTCCCCGACAGTTCTGGCTGCATTCCCGCACCAAGTTCAAGCATCGCGGCGAGCTGTCCGCGCACAATCACCTGGCCCGAACTTGGCTGCAATATTCCGGCGATGCATTTCAATAGGGTTGATTTGCCGCTGCCGTTTCGTCCGAGGACTCCGATCGTCTTCCCGGCCTCGATATTGACGGTTACGTCTTGGAGCGCCCAGAAATCGTCGTACGGAAGATTTCCTGCGTGGAGAACGCGTTCTTTCAACGAGGTGTATTTCTCGTGATACAGGCGAAAATGCTTTGACAGACCCTGGATTTCAACGGCATAACTCATCTGGCGTTCAAAGCTCCTCGGCGAAATTGCCTTCGAGACGCCCAAAGACAAGCAGCGAGGCCAGCAGCAGAACCACGCTCGCCAAAAATACCCAGCCGAGCATGGCGACGTAGAAGTGGTATGGGTAATTTGCGAGCACCGGGCCCGAGGCTCCATTTGCATAGCCGTATCCAAGGGGTGCGACATGCCCGTACAAAGCACGCTGGAAACTGAGCACAATCGGCGTGATTGGATCCGCGAGAAACAAATAGCCAAGCCAGTGTGCATGGTGATACACGCGGTTGTAACTGTAGATAATCGGTACACCCCAGAACCACGCCTGCAAGATGACATCGATAAGGTGCTGCACGTCTCGCAGATAGACATTGGCCGCGGAGAGAAAAATCGAAAGCGCTGTCGTAAAGATCACGAGATCCAACAGCGCGCCAAGCAGGAGTGGCAGATATCCCCAGGCGGGTGCGTAGCGAAACCCGATCAGAAAGAGCACAAGGACGAGGAACTGGAAGAAGAAAAAGACCAGCGATGTTCCGACCTGAGAGATCGCGAGGATCTCGCGCGGGAACGATACCTTTTTCACGATTCCGGCATTCCGCACGATCGCACTCGAAGCTCCACCGAGCGTAACCCCGAAAAAGTTCCATACCAACAGGCCGCTGAAGAGATAGAGCGCGAATTCGGGCACCGCAGTACGGAGGAAATATCGGAAGACGACGTAATACACCATCAACACAATCGCCGGATTGATCATCGACCATATGAACCCGAGAAAGCTCCCCTTGTATTTCACCTTGAGTTCCTTGCGGATCAAGAACACAACCAACTCACGCGATTTCCAGATCTCACGCAGTCGAGGACGGAGGCGAACCCTGGCAGAGACGATCCGAGCAGGAAGGTCGCCGCGACCCGATGCATCCAAAATTGGTGCAAGTGTCGCGCTGGCAACCGATTCTGGATCCTCGAACTCATCCTCGGCAACCATGCAGGTATTTCCCCTTCCAGGGTCTCGGCTCGCGCGAGACCAACTTCTCCACGAGGAACGGGCCAAATCCTAGCGGTCAGGTTAGGAGGAATGAGGGCAGTCCGATTGGTAGGTAGCATGACGTCACAGGACCATTACAGACTGGGGAGTCTTGTGCAGGACCGACCAAAACGACATCTCCTTCGCAGGGCAAGAACCGCCGCCTCGCTTCCAGGTCGCGTCGTAGCCTGCGAGGATCGTACAAATGCCATCGAGCAACACGTCGTGCGCAAAATCGATGAGATGCGCGCCGAACTCGCTGAACTACGCCTGATGATCCAGGCACAACTCGAGGCGGATGCCGAATCAACCGAACTTGTCGGCCGACTACTGCAATCGCATGACTCCCGCGTTGTCGCACTCGAACAGGAGATCTTCGTTTTCCCACAGAATGCCATTCCCCCACAGGAGAGCCTGGGTAAAGGGAGCACTCCGGATAGTTCGACCGCTCGAGCCTAGGCGTGTCCGCGACACGATGAGAGAGTCTCCGGTCACCGTCGATATCTCCGCGCTTCAAAGCGTTGAGAGTCGCGGACGAGGAATCGCCCGCTACGCGCTCTCTTGGTGCATCGCGCTCGAAAGAACGCGCCCGGACCTTGTCGGTGTCTACGGTCTCAACCCTGCTTTAGCGCCACCGGGCGATCTGCGTGATCTTCTCGCATCAGGCAAGGTCGCACAGCTCAGCACCCAGTTGGCACGGCGCGCCTCCATCTTCCACCAGCTCTCGCCCTTTGATCTCTTGCAGCCGGCGGGTCGCCTGCTGCCAAACAAGCTTGCGCCACAGCTGACGAGCGCGACGGTGTACGACCTGATCCCTGCGCGCGACCTGACGACAGAACTGATCGATCCAATCGAACGTCGTCGCTATCGCACTCGACTCGAACTCGTCCGTTCGCTCGATCATATTCAGGTACTTTCATCTGATGTCGAGCGGGATCTCTGCGGGATTCTCGGACTTCCCGGCTCGGGGATCACCATCGTCGGTGCCGCACCAGACCCCGCCTTTGTCCGAGCTTTAGATCGAGACGCTGTGCGAAACTCGGTCATCACCTCGTTTTTAGGGTACGGCCTAAATCGTCGCTATGTGCTCTATCCAAGCGGATCACATCCGAGGAAGAACAACGAACGGCTGGTTCGGGCATGGGCACGTGTTCCTCCACATGTTCGGTCGTCCTTCCAACTTGTCATTACCGGCGCGTTCGCGCCATCGACGATCTTTCACCTTGAAAACCTCGCTGACGAGCTCGGCACACAAGGAGATCTGGTCATGCCCGGATATGTCGGCGACCGCGACTTTGTCCGGGTTGTCCAGGGAGCGGATCTGGTCTGCTTTCCCTCGCTCGCGGAGGGCTTTGGCCTTCCGATAGTGGAAGCACTCGCCTGTGATACTCCTGTCATCGCATCATCGATCTCTCCCCACGACGAGCTGCTCGTTGCGCGCGATCTATTCGATGCTAGCGAGGCGTCGGCAATTGCTGATCGGATCGAGCGCGCGCTGATCGATCCTGGAATCAAGGAGCATCACCAGATCTCCACCTGGGATGACGTCGCGCAAAAAAGCGCGGCGGCATTCGATGCGATGCTACGCAACCAGCGGGCACGACCGGCACCGAGGCCGCTTCGTCGTGAGCGGCCACGACTCGCAATCGTCTCGCCGTTCCCTGCTTCGCCAACTGGCATCGCCCGATACTCCTACCGCCTCGCTGAGGCGATCGCGAAAACAGACAAGGTCGACCTCACCTGTTTCTTCGACGGTCCGAGCGCGCGCCAGATCGCACCAGATGAGATAACGGGCTATCGCGTCGAATCCCTCTTGCAGGTGGAGCGCCTTACCGGACGCTTTGACGAGGTTGTGTACGTCTTTGGAAACAGCCACCACCATCTCGGCGCATTCGCAATGTTGAAACAACGCCGTGGACTAGTGATGAGTCACGACGTGCGCCTGAGCAATCTGTATCGCCACCTCCACGGCGATCCCGGATTTCTCCCTGGAGGGCTCGGTCGAGAGATCAGAGCAATGTACCGCGAACAGCTGCCGGAATCGATCGGAGCAACAGGGCAAGTCGAAGAGCGCGACATCGAGAAGTTCGGCATTCTCATGGCACGTGACGTCATCGCGATGAGTAGCAGCTTTCTCGTCACCTCGACGGCGGCGAAAGAACTTGCCAAGGTCGACGCGAGATTAAATTCGATTCGAAAGATTGCAGTGCTCCCCTTCGCGATGGAGGCACCGAGCATCGATGATGCCGGGATCGCCGAGACCTCAAGTGAGTGTCCACCTTCACTCGCTTGCCAAATGGACAACCTGTGGGGAAAACCCCCCCCGCAGGACCAGAAGACTTATCTCGCGCACTTCGGGATCGTCGATCCGGTCAAGAACCCGTCGCTGCTCATCGATATGTTGGCAGAGCTCCGTCAAAGAGAGGACCTGCGTCTGGTATTTGTCGGCCCGATCTCCGATGCGCTGTGTTTCGAGTTGACGACGCAGGCGCGCGACCTCGGAATCGACGATCGCGTCTTTTTCACTGGACCCCTCGGGTCACGCGACTATCTCGCCTGGCTGTGTCGCGTTTCGCTCGCGCTTCAGCTGCGAACAACGTCCAATGGAGAGGCATCAGCAGCGATCGGCGAATGCCTCGCGAGCGCGGTGACAACGGTCGTCAGCGACATCGGATGGTCAAAGGAGCTCCCGGAAGAAGCTGTCGTGCATGTGGATATCGGTATCACGGCCGTCGAACTTGCCAGTACGAGCGCGCGTCTTCTCGACGACGTCCGGATGCGAACCAACATCGCTTCCGCCGGCGCGGTTCATGCCTCCCACTACAGCTTCGATTACGTTGCGAGAAGTCTTCTCACATGGGTATCCCAGCAACACCAGATGACGAGGCAGGTGTCGGACGCCCTCTGACAAGACTTTGATGATCGGACGAAGTACAGGCGAACTTAACGACTCGAAACTTCGCGCACAATACGCGAAATCAGCGCATGTACAACTGAACGAACACTTGGAGCGACGTGAACCGCCGAAGAGAAAGCCGTCGAGGAGAGCGGACCGATGCCCTTCGCTCCAAGGTCGACTCGCGCACTATTCGCCCGCCGCTCCGCCTCGGCGCGAGACCGAACGCTCCGCAGCACTCGAACGCGGATGTCAGGCTCGGTCGGCGAGGGCCAGGAATATTCCACCGGGCGCGCTTCGACGACCACAGGCTGGACAATCTCCACCCGCTCCTCCGTCACGCCAGGAGCAAAGAGCACACGGAGATAGTCCTCTTGGTTCGCGACGATGATGCGCGTCGCGCGTCTCCACATGTCCTTGGTCGCTCGCCCGCCCACTCCTCCTGGAAGTGGAATTGGACTGTCGAGACGAAGCGTCACCTCGGAGTACATCCCAAAGCAGACCCCAAGGCTGAACAGCGTCACAGCCCGAAGCGCTCGATGAACTTCGCTGGCAAATGGAAGACGGGTCTCGATTCGCAGTTCAAGCGCATCAAATCGCGACGAGAGCAGCGCGAGACGAAGAGGGAGCATCAGCGATTCAAGGTTTGCCGTATGATGTGCCGCGCTGCGAGGATCAGGTGAGAGGATCTCGACCTCGTCACCATCCTCGATACGTTTTGCGACCACGTCGGCAAGCTCCTTCGCGCCCTTTCCGCCTGGTGGGGGAACAGTTCCGACAACAAGTACCCTCACCGTCGCAACTCCGCGGCAAGGCCACCCAGGGAATCTTCCATGTTGTCAAGCACGATCTCCCAGGTGTAGTTCGCGAGCACGTACTCCCGACCTCGTTCAGCGAGAGCTGAGGCTGCCTTCGGTGCCTCTGCGATAAAGCGCAGACACTGGGCTAACTCGAGATCATCGTTGTAACTCAGTCCACCACCCGAGCGTTCGCAGTGCCAAGTGATCACCTCACCCGCCGCATTCGCGATGACGGGAGTGCCAGCCAGCCAGGATTCCATCATGGTGCGCGAAAAACTCTCATTGACGCTCGGCTGGATCATCGCCTCCGCGGCGGCGAACGCGCTCGGAAGCTCCCACTCGTCAAGAAAGCCGAGATCGATCACGCGTTCTTGGATGCCCTCAGGCACATTCGGAGCACCGACGCCAACGGTGACGAGATCAAACGGCAGATCGCTCCCGACAAGTGCGGAGGAAAAACTACCGAGCAATTGACGCCACCCCTTGCCGTCCTCACGCCTGCCGGCGTAGAGGACAAATGGTCGGGTCAACCCGTGTCGCTCACGAAAACCCGCGGTGTCATAGCCGCTCGGGAGGTTGACCGCCGCTCCCACAACCGAGTGGTGAGCGCTCATCCCCGGAGCCACCCGGTGTCCGAGCTGGTGTTCCGGTTCAGAGAGGAACCAAAGACCCGCAGAAGAACTCAGGGTCTTTGAGACGATACTCAACCAGGCATAGGGCTCATCATGAAGACAGGGCATCACGATCGTTCGCTCGGGCGCAACTTCAGCGCCATAGATCGTTGACCAAAAGAGATAGGGCGACAAGATAACCGCGTCGAAACTTCGCGCACATTTAAGCAGGTCGAGATAGAGATCAGGAACGCGAAAACGCCCATTGACCCAGGCGATCTGCTCTGCTTCGGTGAGCTTTTCAGAGGACTGGACGCGCCGTTCGAGCTCTCCGGCAAGCAGACGGGATTTTGCCGATACCGTCGGGAAACGGCGAACCACAATGCCCCGATCGTGTGATATTCCGGCAGGGAACTCGTTCTCCCAGCTGAAATGCGAGCGGGCGCAGGTTGTCAGGAGCTCGACCTCGTGACCGCGTGAGGCAAGACCCCAAGCCGCCTCGGACATGACCGCCTCGGAGCCACCAACGACACCTGCTCCGTAGCGGGGGGTCACAAAGGCAATACGCATTGCCTGCGATTTTGCCATCTTCACCCCCCTTTTTTGTCGGATCGGCCGATTCGCCCTCCCAACACTACGCGACCTCTGCTGCCAAATCGGGTCGCTCGGTCTTTCGATGCAGGCGAGCCGCGCAGCCATGATCAGACGATCAACCACTATCCTCTCCCGTGAAGCTTGCCCCTACGCGGCGGGCCAGGTTGTATAAGCGAGGTTGGGTTTGTCTTTCTTGAGATCGAGGGCTTCGCGTGCACGGCGCCGGAGCCCCATCGAGCGAAAGGAGCCAGATCTCAAATCACGATCTCGTCTCTCGCGCGCGCTTGTTATCGCGACGACGATGGCCGTGCTCGCTCCCCTCAGTCAGATAGTTGCACCCGCCGTCTCCGCACAGCGTGGACCAGGGGTGGACTTCCCATCACCGACGTGGACCGACACGATCGGGCCCGTCGCGATCTCCTCGCCAACGGTGACCAGAATCAATGGTACTCAGGTCGTGATGTTCGGTTCAGAAAATGGTTATCTCTATGTCGTCAATGCGACGACCGGCGAACCGATGCCTGGCTGGCCACAGCCAGTCGACATTGCGCCAGGAGTGCCGACCGCAATTGAATCGACACCAACGCTTGCCTATGTCAATGGTCCCGCCGAACCTCCGATCATCCTCGTCGGAGCAGGCTCGACCTATGTTGCGCACCAGCAGGGCGGGCTCGTCGCCTTCAGCACCACCGGTCGACTGGTGTTCCGATTCAACACGCTCGACGTATTCAACGAGTGGAACGGAGGCGCCTCCCCCGATGGTTACCGCGAGGGAGTTATCGCGACGCCGGTGGTCGGTGACGTTACGGGTAGTGGACAGATGGATATCGTCTTCGGATCCTGGGATCACCGCCTCTACGCGCTCACCCCTCGCGGCCGACTCGTGCGGGGATTTCCGATCGACACCCAGGACACCATCTGGTCATCCGCCGCGCTGTTCCATGTACGGGGAGCAAAGCAACGAGTCGATATCTTCGTTGGCGGAGATGCATCGGGCTTCGCGCATTGCTACGGAGGCTTCCTCTACGACATCACCTATGCACGGCACCGACCGCACATCGTCTGGATGCGCTGTGAGAACCAGACGATCTGGTCGAGCCCCGCGGTCGGCGTGATCACCTCCGACGGGAGACCATCCGTAGTCGTCGGTACTGGATTTGGAGAAAGGCCACCCTATCGATCGAGTTCGTATCGGATCTTCGCCTTTTCCGCGAAACGCGGACGACGTCTTCCGGGGTGGCCGGTCATAACGACCGGTCCAACCTTTGGATCACCGGCAATTGGCACGTTGCCTGGCAGCTCCCTGCCGGACGTGGTCGACGTCTCGTGGTGCGCCCGTTGCACCTCCGCCAAGAAAGGGGCCTCAGAGGTGCGCGCGTTCAGCGGGACGGGCACGTTGCTCTGGACCCAGCAGCTCGAAGGCGCGAATGACTTCTCGTCGCCGGTGATCGCAGACCTGCTTGGCAACGGGAACAACGACGTACTCGTCGGCTCATCAAACGGGCTCTATCCACTCGACGGCGCGACTGGGCAGTATCTTTTCGGAACATCGTTCGACCAGTCGCTGACGAACTGCTCGATTCAGGGCGCAGCCGCGATCGCGAATATCGGGGGAGCTGGGCCGGGCACAGGATGGCGTCTTTTTGTCATCTGCGGCGGTCCTCAACAGATAACGCCCATTGGCAGGCTCCTCAGCTATCCACTTCCCTACGCACCCGCGATATCTCCACCCTGGCCGATGTGGCGGGGAAACCCCGACCACACTGGTGTCGCTCCATAACGACGCAATACCATCAACTTCTACGCGGAGACCTGGGCAAGTGAGGACCGCTCAATCACACGATCGATGAATCCGTATTCAAGTGCCTCCTCTGCGGTAAACCACCGGTCACGGTCAGAGTCTGCCTCGATGCGCTCGATCGTCTGGCCGGTGTGAAAGGCAATGCGCTCGGCCATCATCTTCTTCAGATAGACGATCTGCTCGGCCTGGATCGCGATATCTGATGCCTGGCCCTGCATCGATCCTGAGGGCTGGTGCATCAAGATACGCGAGTGCGGCAATGCATAGCGTTTCCCCGGAGCTCCCGCGCAGAGCAAAAATTGACCCATCGAAGCCGCAAGCCCAAGACAGATCGTCGAGACGTCGCAGTTCACGTACTGCATGGTGTCATAGATCCCAAGCCCATCGGTCACCGACCCACCGGGTGAATTGATGTACAAAGAGATGTCTCGACGGGGGTCTTCGGCCTCCAAGAGAAGCAGCTGCGCGCAGATGAGATTCGCGCTGGTGTGGTCGACCTGTGTTCCTAAAAAGATGATGCGCTCTTTAAGAAGCCGCTGATAGACATCGGGATTACCCGCGTCCTGTCCATCGAAGGTATTCATCACGTGGGTATACGAGGCATTCAATTGTGCAGTCATGCGCCTAGGCTATCTGCTTCTACCTGAGACTCTTTCGCGATGCTCGGTGCATCGATCCGGTCGATGTCCAAACTTCCGGCTCGACAGATATCCGTGAGCCGGGACGCGCCTGCGCGCGGTCGGGTCGCCTACAGTATCTGGTGCAGATACTCGTGGGCGTGGCGAAACTGGCAGACGCGCTGGGTTTAGGTCCCAGTCCCTTCGGGGGTGGAGGTTCAACTCCTCTCGCCCACACTCTCGCCCACACGATGCTCCGATGACCCGGGAGTATCCGATTCGGTAGTCGGTCTCGCGAGCCTCGTCAGCGTCCGTTTGCAGCAACTGCGAACGGACTGCTCACGGTGAGGTGCTCGGGCCGCGCTGGCGGGAGGTCGATCTCAAGAACAAAAGGGTGTCGATCGTCATTGCGACCGTCGATGCGAATCGCGAAGCCACCGTCTCTGAACCTAAGACGTCAAGGGGGAGACGAACGGTGACACTCGATGTGGTGACCGCGGCCGAACTCGAGCTCCATCGAATACACCAACTCGAAAGCGCATGCGGATCGGCGATACCTGGCTGGACACGGGTCTCGTGTTCACCCACATTGATGGATCTCATCTACATCCGCGACTCGTAAGCTCGTGGTTCGCTCAATTCGCTCGCGACGCGGGACTCCCACGCATACGAGTGCGTGGCTTTCGTCATTCGCACGCAACGGCCGCACTCATTGCCGGGATCCCGACGAAGGTCGTGAGCGAAAGACTGGGACACGTGAGCACCGCAATCACACTCGACAAGTATTCACATGTGCTGCCGAACATGCAAGAAGATACTGCTGAAGAGGTAGTCCGGATGATTCTCGGAACGCGTTGGGGGGCTCCCTTTCCATAGCCACCACTCACAAAGTCAATAACGCCTCTAAACTCAGAAGGCACATCAGCCCGCACCTGGGCCACGAATCCGATGGACAACAGTCAGTGGACCAAGACCAAAACGCCAGAGTCCCGCGAGTTCTTCGAACGGATCAAGGTAGCCACCAAGCTCTCTTCAAAGCTCAGCGCATACTGCCTGGATGAGGCGGATTCGATCCGGGCAGCGTTCGAGGAGTTGATCGATACGCCTGTCGGCGACACGTTCCCGCTCATGCCTCCCTTCTAGCGGATTACGGCTTGAACATCACCGTCGGGCGAGCCGTCTTCATCGGTTGCGAGTGCTCGTTCACAGGTCACACCACCATCGACATCGCGGATGAGATGATGATCGCCCACAAGATCAACCTGGTCACGGCGGGTCATCCCCTCGAACCGGACAGGCGACCCGAGTACATCACCGCGAAGCCGATCACGATTGAGTCGAATGTGTGGATCGGAACTGCGGCAACCATCGTGTCCGGTGTACACATCGGCAAAGACGCCGTCGTCGCCGCTGATGCCGTGGTCGCGCGCGATGTCCTCCCAGCAACCCTCGTCGCTGGAGTGCCAGCAATCACCGTCAGATACCTTTAAAAGCAATCAAACATGTGGCGAGTGCCGCTCGCATTGGCGAGTGCAGCTGAGCTGTACAAAAGTCCTGGTCAGGACCGCGACTGACGATTTTGGCGCACTTTTACTGACGGTAATGGTGAAAAAGCCACGCAAAATTGATCCTTAAAACGGCTCCCCGGACGGTCAAGAGGTGGTATGTGACAGATATCGAATCCCTCCATGGGGACGCTGATCGAGAGACGCCGCCGATATATCGAAGGCACGGCGTGTACATCCTCAATGACGAGTTGTCTCGCGCCTAACGCTTACTCACGGAGAAGCTCAACCAGCGCTCGTCGAACTCGCCGATGAGCTTGAGCGGCACGAATGCATCTCACAGATCTACATTATTGGTGGCGCCGCGCTCATGCTCGGCTTTGGAGGTCGCCACATCTTGAATACCCACGGCACAGCAGTCTGCCGACGAGAGGCATTTCACTCCGTAAAGAATGTCGACTCCGACTGTTCTTGGGCTTGGCGTCGGCTCGACAGACCAACTCCGACCATTCCAATGTTCTGAATACGAGTCGAGTCCAACATATCCGACGGCCAGACAGATCGCTGCGCTCACGCACGAGATACCGTCCGGTGCGGCACCCGGAGCCGCGGGCGAAGGAACGAAGACCCACGCGCGGCCGGTCCAGCGTTCGACGAGAGGACCGGTAGATTTTCCTTGCCCGGCAAGCTCCATAGCCAAACAGTAAGAGGCCGATGCGCACGAGACGACACCGAGCCAGTCGAACCATCCCGGACGGTTCTCCACGGACTGTCACACAAGATGCCACGCGGTACTTGTCGTTGACCGAGGTTTCGTGGCTCCGGGCGAGTTCGGAACTCCACTGGACCCCGTTTTCGCACCTGCTGGTGCGGTCGTGAAGGAGATATCACCCGTTGAGACGGTGCCGCCGCTGTCTGTCGCGACGAAGTCGAAGAGGTAGGTGGTTCCCGGGGTAAGTCCGGAGAGTCGAGCCGAGACCGTCACGAGAGCAGATCCAGATCCCGCGTCCTGAGAGGGCGTGGAAGACCCGTAGGCAGTAGTCGTGACGTAGTTGAAGACATGGGTCGTGTCCGATCCATTGGGATTCAACGATCAATCTGGGTGAGTGTGGTCGACCCAGGTAGTCCCGTAGCGATCGGGCCGAGTGCCGGCGGAGGGCCAGATTGATGCGCAGTGCTCGCGAGTACCGGAGCACCTGCGAAGGCTGATCCTGCGCCAACAACCAACAGGCACGCAAGAACTTCCGTGGATCAGCGCAATCTGGAGACTGGCTTATAGACCCGCCTTTCACTCACATCTTGCCCAGCCATACCCACACGGCCATTTCATCTCCAAGACACAGGTTCGTGCTCACCCTCGCCGATCCGACTTTAGAACGCGCGTCTTGAAAAAAGCACGGCAATGGCCGACTTTGCGGACGCGAAAGCGTACGCTGAACAGCCGATTACGGATTGGTCACCAGAAACCTCAGGTGCTATCTACCGCAATGACCGAAATCTCTCGGACCCGATCTCGATAACTCAGGCCTCGGTGTAATCCACCCGGACGTCGGCCCGACCAAAGTCATCATCGAGCCGGATGATGTCGTCCTCGCCAAAGTACTCTCCGTACTGCACCTCGACAAAGACCAACTGGCCGGGACCCGGATTCTCAATACGATGTTTCGCCCGACGCGGCACATCGATCGCGTCGCCAGAGCAGAGGTCATGCTCGACGCCGTCGAGGATGACCCGAGCCTGGCCGGCAGTGATGAACCAATGCTCGGAGCGATAGTCGTGATATTGATAACTGAGGCGTTTTCCCTCGTCGACCGAGATCCGCTTGACCTTGTGCCCGGGCTCATCATCGAGGACGAGGTAGCTACCCCAGGGACGCTCACCCGTCTCTCCGTATGGCATGGGCACATTGTTGCCTGAAAACCCGGCGAGCGAAAGGCAGAAAAGTCCAAATCCTGAAAAAGCCCCAGATATCGATGTATTGACCGCGAAGTTAGGTATCCAATAGAGCCGATTTGGGCGAACGAAGCACAACATATCGTAATTGCACAACTCAGCAGCCACGACCGACGGCGTGTGGCCAGAAAACCACACTATTGAAGTCCGCGAGATGGATGCACCCTTCCAGCGAATTCACTCTTTCCTATTTGCGGTCGCCGAGATCGCAACCGCTCCGAGAATGACGATCACGAATCCCGAATAACGGAGGATCGCGACGGTGCGGTCCAGCGGCTGTTCACCAAAAAGCAGGACACCACACGCGAGTGGGATCACATTCGACAAGAGAAACGAGAGTCCAGCGCTTACCAACAGCGAGCTCCGCTGGAAGGCGAGCTGGAGCGTCACAAATGCGGCAATATACGATACGGCCACGAATACAAAGAGCATCGGCACTCCGGAAAACGCACCTTTCGTCGCGACATCACCGACGCCATAACAGATCCCAGAAGAGATCGCGAGCCCAATGTGTCGAGAGACAGCTGCGCACAATAAGGCAACGCCAAGTCCAGCCACGATCGTAATTTCAAGCGCGTGCAATGACACAAGATGGCTCTCGCCATGAGTCCGCACACTCAGCGCGACGAGTATCAGTCCCACCGTGGCGACGTAGGCAGCCCTGCGTTCAAGAACGCGCAATGGCTCGACAAACAAGTGTGCCCCGAGCGCGAGCATCCCGATACCTCCTGCAGCAATTGCCTGGACGAGGGAGAGTGGGGCGAGCGCGAGCGCGCCAATATAGAACCCCCAGCCCACCCATCCACTCAGCCAGGCAGCCATCCACTGGAGATCCGTGACAAGCTGGCGGAGGTTTGCCAGGGGCCGGCGGAGATCGAACCGCTCAAGGCCTGCCGCGACCTGGTGCTGGCCGATATAGCTGAAACTGAAACAGACACCAGCCAAAAGCGCCATGACCAGTCCTGCGACAAGCTTCATCGCTACTTCGGGATCCTCGTGTAGGAGATCTTGCCTCGAACAGGACGCGCATTCCAGTTGCGGCCGCGCAAGGCATCGGCGAACGGAAGATAACGTTCCGCAGCCATTGCAGCAAGCACGATACGAGCCAGATCGCGGCGTCGCTGGAATACGAGGTAACGCGGCTGCCAGCGAGGAAGAAATTGGCGGTTAAATACATAGAGATTGTCCAGTTGAAGGTGGAACAGGCGCTTGGTGGCGAGCAACACTCGACGCGCGATTCCCGACCACCGTGTCGTGGTGACGTTTCCCGTGAGAAGTCTCGCGACAGGTGAAAAATTGAGTGAAAGTTCGGCGAATCCGTGTTCGCGCGCCCAATTCACCGCGGTCACGATCAGATAAGCATTGAGTCCATTTGGTGCCCCGCTCGCGCGCGGCATCGACGAAAGTGAGAGCGAACGACTTGCCGCGCAGACCGCGACCTCGAGGAATCCGATCACCTCCCCCGAGGGATCTCGACCGATCACGAACACCTCCTCGTCACCATCAAGGCGAAAGAGGCTGTCGAGCTCCATGACGAACCCTTTGCGCCGTTGCCCAGCCAGCCACTGCGTCTCAAGCGCCGTGAGCGCGTCCCGTTCTCCGATCGAAAGCTGGCGGGCGAGCTGCGACTCCGCGGTGAATCCTTTGCGCGCCAACCGCTGGGCAGCCTGGCGAACGCTCTTCATTGCCCCGCCTTGGAGCGTAAAGGTATCTATATCGACGATCGCCTCATCACCCTGGTAAAGCGATTGGAGACCGAGTTCTCGATATCCCGAAAGATAACGGTCAGAGGCTCCGATGATCGCGGCAATCCACCCTTTGGCGCGGCACATTTCGAGAAAAGATGCCAGCGAGGCCATCTCGCTGCCCCGCGGTCCGATCGGATCGCCGGAAACGATCGCCACGCCCCGCAGGACGCGAAAGGCGATCAACGTCGTCTCGTACGCAACGACGGAATCTTCGGGAAAGAAAAAATGGGCTTTGTCTTTACGCAGAGTAAACGGAGCGAGTGTGTCCGTCCCCCAGCGCCCAACAACCTCTCTCGCATAGGCAAACCGGGATCCTTCGTCTTCGAGCCGTTGGTGCCACGGCGCAAACCAGGCAACAACACCCCAGATCGCGCCAAAACCGACCATGAGGCGAAGGGTCCAGGGAAACCACTCCGCAAACTCGCCAGAGAGCAGTGTCGCCTCGGGAGGCGCGGATAGCACCAACGAGCGCAACGTCACTCGGAGTGCCGAAGCCATGTGAAACGTCAACCCCGCCTCACTACGGTAGAGGAACAGGGTAAAGACGCCGTAGACCGCGGTCAGGGTCACCATCGAAACAAATCGAACAAGTGGCGTATAGCGCGTCGTTGGGTCACCGCGGTGCACAAAATCATGCCGACGCGTGAGCAGTATCAGGGCGACCAGAGCACAGATGATGATAGTCGATACGCTGAATCCATCGACGAGGCGCGTTATCAACGAGATGATCGTCAACAACAGGGCGAACCAGACTGCGCGACGACTTCGCCGACTCAGTGCACGGGCGCTGAGGACCAGTAGCACCCCGAGAGAGACCTCGATGGTGCGACCGCCGGGTGACATGGGACCGGCGAAAATGCCGATCATCGGCTTCCCGTCATCTACCGAACGCGGCAATGTTCCGACCAGAAAGTCGAGCATACCGAGCAACGCGACAAAGCCCGGAACGAAGCGCGTCATCCATTTTTCATCCGTCGGGCGTGTGGCCATGATCGCAATCGCAATCGCAACGGCAGCAGCAGCAAGATAGATGGGCTCGAGTCCGCGTGCCGCTCGAAACGCATCGTCTATCGGGATCTGGCGAACGACATAGATCGAGATCGAAGATACGAGATACAACCAAGATGCCGCTATCGCTGCCGTCACGAGAGCAATCTGCATTCCGTCGAAGCGCAACGCTTTCGCCAATCCCGCGATGACAAGCGCTGCGACGCAGATCACAAACAGAAAGACGATCAACGGCAAGCTGTCATGACCGGCTAGTTCATCAAGCACGAGAGCATCAGTGACTCGGGGACCGGGCCAGTGCTGAGTTGGCCCCTGTAAAAGATAGAGCCAGCCGAACGAAACCGAGACAATCCCAATCGTTGCGAACGTCAAGATCGCGAAGCGCGTGACCCCCATCGCGCGAGACGAACTAGGCATGACCATTGAAATAGGTCGATGCAGCGATGAGTGATTCGGGCATCCACGTTCGCCACAAGAGCCAATCATGTCGTCCGGGATGAATCGAATAGGCATGGTCAATGTGCAGACTGGCAAGCTCGCGAACAAACCGCTTGGATCCCGGGACGGTGTAATCGTGCGTGCCGGTATAGAGCCAGACGTACACGTGTGCATCGCGAAGGCGAGTAGCAATAAGAGGCAACAGGGTCGCAGGGCTGTTGTAGGCCAACAGACTCGCTCTTTTGCCAAAGAATACCGGGTTCCGGTCGGCCATGTAGTACGGCGACCAACCTTCGATCAGGCCAAACTCGCCGATGTGGTGAAATCCGATGTTGAGCGCGCCGTAAGCACCCTCGGAGAGTCCCCCGATGCCCCGGCCTCTCCCATTCAGTTTCGTGCGATACCGATGCTGGACCGCCGAGACAAGATCACGCGCGACGAAGGTTTCCCATGCATTGTTTGGACGAACTGTGTTTGCCCACTCCTCGTCAGCAAACAGGCTGAAAGCACCACTTGGCATCACGATGATCATTGGTCGAATCTTTCCTTCGGCAATCAACCTGTCGGCCGTGACCGCGATGTCGCCAACGTTCACAAACTGAATAGGTGCACCCGGATTTCCGTGAAGAAGGTACAGAACTGGGTAGCGGACCGCGGGGTATTCGGAATATTTGGGAGGAAGGTAAACGACAACGTGATCCATCCTGTTCCCGAGTGCAGCACTACGCACCAAAATATTGTGAACTGATCCTGGATAGACGCTCACGCGGTTTGCGTGACCGCCGGATCGCACCACTACAGAGCCCAGAGAGGTCGGAGGTTGAAAGCCTCGGTAGAGCCAGAACGCCTCAACATATCGGACCGTTCCGATGACTCCAAATGCTATCAGTACGAGTACCGCAAGAACCGCAGATACGAGACTCCAGCGCCTGGTTTTCAACGCTCAACTTCGTCTTCAACTCGGCTCATCATGATAGGTCCTCTGTTGTTCACGCACTCATTGAACCACGCAACGACAACACGCGGCATGTCACTCGGGCGGGTGGTCCGACCACAGACTGGTTGGCAGACGGACTTTGAAAGACGCGAACCGTTCAACTATGTTTGCGCAACGACACCCGGATCGAATTCTGGGCAGCGTCGATCTCGCTCACAATATTCAGAACGCAATCAAACTGGTTCCTGCGCATTTCAACAGTCAATCCATCAACACCTCTCTGCGCTCGAGAGCCAGATCAACTCAGAGACGAAGTACTTTCTCCATAGGATGAACCCATGGGGACCTCTGTGGAGAGCAAAACGATACGGAAGATGTTCGCGCGCAAGCAGGCGAGAAAACGCGATGTTCTCGGACGCGAAGTGATCTGCTGGTCCGGTGTAGAAAGAGATATGCAGCGGAGTTTTCTTTAATTGTGTGATGAACTTCGTGAGTGAATAGAGTGGCGATGCCGCGCGCCAAGAAGCTGAACCCGTGGGCCCATCCACCTTGGGAGTGTTCGCGACAAAATATCCCGACCACGATAACACCGCGCCGAATATTCCGAGATTGTTGACAGCGGCGTTCACTGCACCAAAAGCTCCCATTGAGACACCACCGATGGAGGTTGCCGTCCGCGCTGTGCATACCGCGTAATGTTGGTCGACAAACGAAACAAGATCGTTGCTCACAAACGTCCCCCATTGGGCCCTGGGATCGGTAACGGAGTTCATCCACTCGGTATCGGTTCTGACCGTGGGTCCGTCAGTCGGCAAGACAATCAACATCGGCTTGATCTGCCGTGAGTTGATCAGGGCCGAAACAACTGTATTTAACCTCAGCGAGGCCGCCATCTGCGGTCCGCTTCCCGGCTCACCATGGAGCAGGTAGAGAACGGGATAGCGCACATCCCGCTGTGGATACCCCGGAGGAAGGTATACCTCCATTAGTACGCGACCATCGAGAGCAGGAGCGGGAACGGTCACCGAAACATAGCTTCCTTGCGCTGGAGCAGGAAGCGCCGAAGCATGACCCGATGGAACATCAAAAAGGACCAGGAAGGACACGCCAATACAGAACACGATGCACAGCTGTCGGGCCAAAAAAAGCCTTCGCTGAAGCTGGTCGACCCGGATCATATCTGTCGCACCCTAATCTGGCAGTTGGGTGCATTTCTGGTCACGTGCAAACCTGGACTGTACGAACGGGACGCTACAAAAGAGTCCATTTCAATTTCGCCCGTTCTCTGACGACGCAACCGAACCGCGACCAGACACTCGCGCTCAAGATCTCATCGCGATAGGTCATTTCGTCACCGCATCGCCAAACCCGCATGAGCCACCTGTCATGCAACCGGTTGTCCGCACGTCCTTAGGCAGGGACACAAATCAAATTTGTCGTACTTGGCACCTTCTTCCTCCCCTCCTCGCGGCGAGTCGTTCCCAGCGCTGGGCCATCTACTTTTGCCGATTAGGATTGGCTTGGCTACCAAAGCGAATCACGGTCAATCCAGTCTGGGGTGTTCTGGGGTGCGGTTTTGGGAACATGACCTCGATTTAGGATCGACAAAGTTCAATAGATAATCATTCCGGGAGGGTTCAGTGACAACAATCGATGCGGATGCTCACGTCGTCGAGTGCGATGAGACATGGAAGTTCTTCGACAAAGACATCATCAACCTCTGTCCCACGCGCGTCGATGTCAACAACGCCGGTAGCAACACACACTTCTGGTCGATTGACGGCCGTCTTGTCTCGACGGGCCCATTCTCCGAGACCGACGCGATCAAGGCTGTGCGCGAGATGGTCGATACCTCGGGACGACTCGCCCAGATGGACGAGATCGGCACTGACTTCCAGGTCATCTTCCCAACGATCTTCCTGCGACCGGTCACCAAGCGCCCGAACCTCGAGCGCGCGATGTGTTACAGCTACAACCGCTGGATGGCTGAGCGCGTCGCCGAGGGCGGAGACCGTTTCTCCTGGGTGGTGGTTCCTCCGACGATGATCATCGAAGAGGCGATTAAGGAGATCCATTTCGGTTACGAGAATGGCGCCACCGGTGTCTTCTGGAGGGGCTTCGAACGGGGCATGCTGCCAAGCGACCCCTACTTCGCACCGATCTTCGAGGAGATCAACCGACTCGGGATGGCCGTAACGGTCCACGCAGCGAACGGAACCTTCGAGATCCACGACCAGTTCCCCGACGACACTGGCATCTTCCGCTTCAAGGTTCCCGGGATCACCGCGTTCCACAACATCCTCACCTCGAAGCTCGCGCAAAAATATCCGAACATCCGGTGGGGGTTCATCGAACTCTGTTCGCAGTGGGTGCCCTATGTCCTCCATGACTTCATCCGTCGCGGTGAGCGTCGCGGACAGAATATCGATCCGACGACGTTGATGGCAGACAACAATCTCTACGTCGCGTGCCAGACCGATGATGATCTGGCCTACGTACACAGGTACGCGGGCGACTCCAATCTCGTTTCTGGTACAGACTTCGGTCACGCGGATACCTCTTCGGAGCTTCTTGCCCTGCAAAGGCTCCGCGAGATGCAACTGATCGCCGCACCGTCGATTGAGCGGATCCTCGACGACAATCCTCGGGCACTCTACGGCCTCAAGTAGACCCGCATCTCGCCGATCTGACCGTCGTGCAAAACAACGCCTCCTGCGGGTGTCGCGTAGGTCTGGGCGTTTAGGCGATATCTCCCGTCTGGATCAGCTGGCGAGTTCAGTGCGAATCGATGTTGGGACGAGGCTTCGCGGTCCGATGAGACGTGGCCGAACGACGCTCAGTCCCGACCTGAGCAGCAGACTCCGTCCGCTCGATCCGAGCAGAAAATGCACAAAGCTCGCACCCGCAGCGCGATTTGGCCCATTGGCCAAGAGCGTGACGGTGTAGGAAGCATCAAAGCGGATCCGGCCAAGCGTCACAAAGGGGATCCCGGCCGCCTTTGCCTCCGAACGGTAAAAGAAACCTGCATCGAGCTGACCTGATTGCAACAGCCCGACAAGGGTCTGTTCGGGATAGATATTTGACGTCCGCGCGTCCACAGAACCAACCGCGCTCGAGGCGTAGATCTTTTCGGCTGCGCTTAGCGCAGCGACCGTCAGCTTGCCTTTGGGGTCGACGGTGGGGTCGGTGCGACCGATGCGAAATCCGGGACGCGTGATCACCTGATACCACGGCTCCTTGCGGAGCGCATTGGCGAAGGCGCTCTTTGAGTTGTAACCAATAACGAGCGGAGAGTTCGCAAACAGGATGTACCAGCTGGCAATATTGCCATTCGCGGAACCTTCGAGCGCGTTGTTCACGGCAAGAGCAGCCGAGATGAACACGTCGCCGCGGATCACCCCGGCTTTTTCCTCGTTCACAAGAACACCGGATGCACCCGAATATCCGACAAAGCTATATCCCGTCGCGCGATGAAAACGCGGACCAACCGTGTGCTCCAGAATATTTTGAAGTGATGAGGCATAGAGCACATTGACAGATCCATGTACCTTGGCGCGGGGACTCTGCGTCGCGCCGGTGGCGATGCCCCCGGACAACAAGCATCCGATCGTGAGGACGACGAACGCGAGACCGATACGACGCTTGGCAAGTATGGCAGGTGTGTGCTTTGGAACTTTCATCGCCAACTCATCATCGCATATATCAAAGCGCTTCGTGTCAAGCGCGCTCTGCGCCTCTCGCACTCGTCGTAGTCATCGACTCAGGCACTACCGGTGAGGAGGGCGATCGCATGTTCAATGTCCTCCGCAACATCGATGTCTATCGGTTCACCCTCACACTCGACCTCCCGGACGAGTCCAGGATGTGCCCGCATGAGACTACGCGCGCCTTCGTCACCGACGTGCGGCAAGAGCGGCCAAACTTCACGCGCGAGGCGCACCGGAGGGCGACGTCTCGTTGCAAAACTCGCCGTGACGATTGGGTGGGAACTCACGCCTGCTACAGAGCGCCACGCGCTTGAGGGAACAAGTGGCTGATCGGCAAGACCGATCACGAGCGAATCATGCCCGTGGCATTTCGCATAGGTGACCGCAGCATCGAGCGAGGTCGCCTGTCCTGCCATCCAGTTCGGATTCTCGATAACTGCCATGGAACTCGGGATCTCTTCGAGAAGATCGATTGCGCCAACAACAATGGCGGTCGCCTCGAGTCCCGCCGCAAGCAGAGAATCAATTGACCACCGCACCACGGTCTTGTCGCCAAGACGGGTAAGCAGCTTGTGCGCGGGACCAAGAAAGCGTGACCCCACACCTGCTGCGAGGAGAACTCCGAGGGTCGTCATCTCGCGTCAGGATCCGGATGTCGTTGTCGTGACCGTCGCAACGTGCGAGAAGAAAGAGGAGAGTCCACGTAGGAAGGCTACGCTGTCCTGGAAAAGTCCTGCGTAACCGGCATCTGCTTCGAGAGTGATCGTGGACCCGGGAATACTTGTCGCGAGAAGCTCAGCGTTCTGCTTAGGAATAATTTCGTCCGCGGTCCCCTGGAAGATCCATGTCGGGATGGCGATCGTCGAGAGGAGTCTCGCCACCCGGTCGTTCTGGAAGAATGCATCCTGCGCAGCGGCCTGGGCAGAGACGGTCGAAAAAAGGACATCATCGGGCGCGACATTCGCGATGTCGTTCAGCCAGGCATGTCGCGCCGCCTCACCGACAGAGGTCGAGGGAAACATCACGCGCGAGATCTCGATCATCGTCGAGGTGGATGCCCCGATGACGCCCGATGCCACGGCCGCGGGACGCACCGAGGCGGGACCACCAGCGGTGGCATCGACGAGCACGAGCGCGACCGCAATCTTTGGATGACGTTCGGCGAGGGAGAGCGCCGCCTCTCCGCCCATCCCCCATCCGAGGATGGTGACATTCGTAAGTCCGAGCGAGGCGATCAGGCCAGCCATCAGATCGCCATCGGTCTCAACGCTCGGTGCCCTTGTCAACGCAGCCGAGTAACCGACCGCAGGGTCGTCGAAGATCGTTACTCGATAGTTCTGCGAGAGCGTGTTGAGAAATGTGGGATCCCACCACGACATCGACCCGTGCTCGCCCATTGCGAGTACAAGATTTGGTCCCGAACCGAACTGTCGATATCCGATCTTCACCGTCCCTACGGAGGTGCGCTGACCTGCCGGAGGGGGCGGTAGGGTGTCGGCGCCGTTGGCGAGCAAAGGAACGGCGACACGCAACACCGGTCCCTCGAATGCGGCTACACCGCTCGGCTGGGTCGAAAACACTCCAATCGGAGTCGGTAGCGTCGTCGTCGTCGTTGTCGTCGTTGTGGGGATGGCCGAGGTTGTACCGCATGCACTGACTGCGAGCGCAGTTGCAGTGCTCAAAATGACGATGCCAGCCCGGACGAGGTGCCGATGTTGCATGGATTTGAACAACATTCGCGCTAGTTGCGCTGCAACGATGCTTTTACGAGTGTCTTGCCGAACTCGAAGATCAACGACGAGTTTCGGTGCGCATCATTCAAGACATCGTCAAGTGCAGAGACAAAATAAGCAACCTCCGCCGGTGTGCAGATGAGCGGTGGGAGGATCTTGACAACATTCATCTCGTCACCAGCAACCTGAGTCAGTATTCCGTGCCTCTGGAACAGTGGACCGACAATGAGCTGGGAAAAGAGTCCCTTGTGTGCCATCTCGAGCATCTTGAAACGCGATCGGAGACGCAACGATTTGGGCTCGCCGAACTCCAGACCGATCATCAATCCTTTGCCACGTACAGCGTGAAAGAACTCATAGCGCTCGACGAGAGGAGCGAGAGTCGAGAGAAACAGCTCTCCAGTCTCCCGGGCCTGTTCGACAAGTCCCTCGTCGTCGATCACTGAGAGCGTCGCGAGTCCCGCAACCATGGCGAGTTGATTGTTCTTGAACGTGGAAGAGTGCACGAGGGCTCGTTCCATCGAGGAGTACACCGCATTCGAGATCTCGGTTGTGCAGATCATCGCGCCGACGGGAATATAACCCCCCGAAAGCGCCTTCGAGGTTGTGATGATGTCCGGTCGCATCCCATAGTGCTCGTGCGCCCACATCTTTCCGGTTCGTCCAAGCCCGGTCTGCACCTCGTCAGCAATCACGAGGGTACCGGCTCTCGCACAGAGCTCTTGGACCCTTTGGAAGTACTCAGCAGTGGCCATGTTGACGCCCTTGCCCTGAATTGGCTCAAAGAGGAAGGCTGCGACATCGCCGGAGCGCAGCTCCCGTTCAAGCGAATCAGCGTCGCCAAAGGCAACCTCAGCAAATCCAGGCAACAAAGGACCGAAGCCCTTCTTAAACTCGACGCCTCCATTTGCCGACAGCGGCCCATAGGTCAGTCCGTGGAACGCGTGGTCACAGTAGAGAATACGTGGTCGCTTGGTCGCATAGCGGGCAAATTTCAATGCAGCTTCGACTGATTCTGCGCCTGAGTTTGAAAAAAACACTCGACCCATGTTGTCCTGGCACCTCGCGAGTAGCTCCTCAGCGAGGAGACCCGGCAAAAGCGCCGCGTCCATCTGGATGAGACTCGGCAGATCCGCGTCAATCGCATCGTGCAGGGCTTTTTTCAGAACCGGATGGCTGCGCCCAATGGAAAAGACGCCAAATCCGGCGAGAAAGTCGAGATACCGACGTCCCTTGTCATCAAAGAGGTATGCGCCCTCGGCGCGGGTGTAAAAACGATCAAAACCGATCGAGCGCAGGACGCGGACAAGCTGCGGGTTGAGGTTCTCGCCATACAGCCTGAAATTTTCACCCGCGCGCTGTTCCATGAGCCGATGTAGATCAAAACTCATTGCTCTCCTCAAATTGTCACCTGCCAGCGTAGTGCCAAGCGCGCTTGACCTCCATGCACGGGCCGGCTCTATTTCTCGACAACAGAGAGCTCACTCAGGTGAAAGTCCGAGATGATCCGCGTCGGCGGGACCGGACGATCCGGAATGACGGCGATGAACGGAGCGATGGAAACCCTGCGGTATCCGATATGGTCTTTCGTCAGATATCTCATGAACGGTGAGGGTAGAAGGCACCGTTCCGTCAATGCCGCACAGTTTGGATCCATCAGCGAGACGCCGGTCAGCGCGACGCCGAGGCGATATTCACTCGGGTCGAGAAAGAGCCATGCGGAGTTCTTGTTGTGCTCGATGCTGGTAAGAAAACCGGGGTTGCGCACAAAGGAGATGTCGGAGGCGACGAGTCCGTCTTTGGACGCGAACATCAGCGGATAGGCGACCCAGTATCCAGCGTAGATATCGCGGATCCCTGAGCTCTCGAGCCTATTGGCGATCGACGAAAACCCGGATGAAGGATCCGAGGTCCACGAGGTCCATGTCGCACTCCCGGACTCGACAACACCATTTGGTCGATAGGGCGCGAGTTTGGAGGCCGCGAAAAGTGTCATCGAAAGGCCGAACGCGATCACGAGTACCGGCCGCACAACGTTCTGCCAATTGCCCGACACGCGCGAGATCCATTTTATCAAGAGGATCTCGCGCACCGAGACAACCAACATCAACGCAGTCGCGGGAGCGAGGAACACCGCGTAGCGGCCATCTGCCCAGTACCAGGTGAACGGAGACAGTCCATAGACAACCGGCGCGACAATGCAGAAGATGACCATCCCAGTCGCCTCTTTTCGACGGATGAGCTGAAAAAGGACAATGATGCCTACGCCGATTGCGACAAGGTTGACGAGCGGCCCGAATGATGCGCCAAAGAGCCACCTCCCCGAAATGCGCAGTTGTAGACCAAATAGCAGCGGAAGCGTGTGTTGAACAAAGACCTTGAGATGGTGAAAGATACCCGGGTCGGGCTGAACTTTGGAATGCAAAGAGACAAAGTGGTGACCCAAGTTGACTTCGAGCCACGCGCTCGCGCCCGCAAGCGCCCCCGCGATCGCGATCAGAAGATCGGTGCGCGCAACGCGCGGATGTTTTCGAACGACGCAATAGCCAAAACTCACCGCGATAGGGAGGAGGAAGTACATGATCTCCGGGGAGCCCCACCATCCCGCTCCAAGGAGGAGTCCCATTCCCAGCATCTCGACGCGCCGAGAGCGCGAGTCGCCATTGAGATAGCGCAGCGCGAAGAGCGTTGCACCCAGCCCGAGATCAAGAACGAACCATCGGAATCCATATTCAATCGTCGATTGCCAGATATAGACCTCCGGCCAGATCCAGAAAAGAAGTGCTGCCTCGAGACCAATCTGGTTGTTAAAAAGTCGACGTCCGATGCGCCAGACAAGCACTGTGGCGACAAGATCAAGAAGTACCGGCGTAAGGCCAAGGCTGAACGTCGACGGGCCGAAGATCGCAAATACGAGCGCGACCGCGTAGGGTTCGCCGGCGCCGTAGCTCTGGCCCCAGTAGAAGGCAGAAAAGTGACCGTGGAGGATCTGCTCGGCCATCAGGCCGACGACGGCTTCGTCTGCATTGATCTCATGCCGACCAAGCGCCCAGATACGGATAAATAGGCCGAACAGTCCAACGAGCACCCCGAGCCCTCCGACCGACGCGAAGGGCTTTGAGGTGAGGATGGAGATTGGCGAGAACGAGCGACGGAGGCCTTTCACGGCTCGGTTGCTCTTCATTGAAGTTGCTCCTTGACCAAACTGGCAGGCAATCTTTCGCGCAGATTCGCCTGGATGACCGTCTTCACCGGCTTCGAGGCCTATATGTCCGAAAATCGTACAGGCTTCACTGTCGACCCAATGGCGACATCTGTCACATCTTGCAGATACTCTCGTCAGCGTGGTCAAGCCACCCGGGACTTTGTCATTCGTGCACGCCGCGGATCTTCACCTTGACACCCCCTTTTCGGGTGTCCAGGCAAGCGCGCCCTTCGTCGCAGCCGCGCTCCGAGATGCCTCGTTGCACGCCTTTGAGGCGATCGTCGAACTCGCCCTCGAACGCGAGGTGGATTTTGTACTTTTTGCAGGTGACATCTACGACGGGAGCGAACGCGGAGTGCGCGCTCAGTTCGAATTTCTCGACGGTCTGAAGCGCCTCAATACAGCCGGCATCCGTAGTTTCATCGTTCACGGAAACCATGACCCCCTCGATACCGGATGGTCGGCGATCTCTAACTCGTGGCCAGAACTCGTCACGATCTTTCCTGCTCTTGGCGCGCTTGAGGAACAGGCCAAGATCGTCAGAGTCGTCCGAGACGGTGTCCAGATTGCAACCGTACAGGGTGTGAGTTTCGCAGAGCGGGCGACGACGACAAACCTCACGACTGCCTATCACCGGCCAGAGGGAGCGGGTGTCCACATTGGACTCCTCCACTGCAACGTCGAGGGGTCACCAAGTGAACACTCCAACTACAGCCCCTGCTCGATCGCGGATCTAATCAAGACCGGACTCGACTATCTTGCGCTCGGACATGTGCACGACCGTCGCATCCTCTCCGGCGGCACGGCATCTAATGAACCCTGGATCGTCTACCCGGGAGATACCCAAGCGCGCTCGATCAACGAGGCGGGAGCGAAGGGTGTCTACGTCGTCAATGTCAGCGACGGAATTTTCAGTGAACCGGAGTTCGTCGCATGCGACGAGATCAGGTTCTTCCGCCACGAGGTGAAGATCGACGAGTGCGAATCGGTCATCGATCTTCTCGACAGGCTCCAGGTACTCGAGCAAGAGACGCTCCAGCTTGCCATGCCCCGATCGATCATCATGCGGGTGACCCTTACGGGAAGAGGAGACCTTCACCCGCTGCTCGCGCGACCCGACGCGCGAGACGAGATTCTCGGGTCGCTGCGATCGAGATCTTCCCCGTCCTCCCCCTTTTGCTGGTGGGAGCAGCTCATTGACCGCACACAGAGCGAGATCGACCTTGAGGAGATCCGTGCCCGCGGAGATTTTGCCGCCGATGTGCTCCGCCTTGCCGACGAGTATCGAAAAGATGACGCTATGCAGGCCGCGATGCTCGATCACCTCCTCGACGCGGCCCCGAGAAACCTCCGCAAAGAACTCTCCCCCCTGCTTGTTGAGCCGAAGTTTGCCGATCAGCTCTTATCGGCTGCCCAACTTCGGGCGCTCGATGAAATTCTTGGTGACTGATGAAGTTTTCCCGTCTTCACGTCGATGGATTTGGCAGTTTTGCGAGCCGCGATATCGGCCCACTTGGTGACGGGCTGAATATCGTGCTTGGGGAGAACGAGACCGGGAAGTCCACCTTGCTGGACTTTGTTCGTGGAGTCCTCTATGGGTTCACCGACAGACGGTCGCCGAAGAACTTTCATGAGCCGCTCTATGGTGGCAAACACGGCGGTTCTATCGATATCCGAGATGAACAAGGATCGACGTGGACGGTTCGGCGGTACGTCGGCCAATCCGTGACAATCACGGAGCGCTCGGGCGCGCAGGCCTCACAATCAACTCTCTCGAGTCTTCTCGGCCACACCGACAAGAAGGTCTTTGAATCAATCTTTGCCTTTGGTCTCGATGAGCTCGCCGAGGCGGGGCGACTCCATGACGAGAGCGTGCGGGATCTGATTTTCTCCGCCGGCGTGGCAGGGGCGGGAAGGTCGGCATCACAAGCGATTCGACGTCTTGAAGACGAGCGCTCCGAGATCACGAAGAATTCGCGCGCCCATCACCAAAAGAATCCTCTCGCACTGCTCATCATCGAACGGGACGAACTTGCTGATCAGCTGCGCCTCGCGCGCAGAGAGTCGACGTCGTACGCGAACCTCCAGCGAGAGATCGACCGACTTGATCGAATGTCGGAGTCACTGTTCACGCGCATCAGTGACCGAGAGCACCGCCGGACGGAGTTGGATCGCCTTGCCGACGCGGAAAAATCTCGGCAGCGTCGGCTTGAACTCGAATCACAACTCGCGTTGGCTGGCGATCCTTCGCATTCGCAGATGCTCCTTTCGGCAAGGCGGCTACAGATCGTCGAACTCGCCGCGCGCGCCGAAGGTTTTCATCGCGAGGTCGCCGAATATGATCGACTCTCGCGAGCAATTGCGGAGCAAGAAGAGAACATCCGGATACTGCGCGATCGAATTGGACTCAAGGCGGATCAACCAACTCCGCGCGCGATCACGATAGGTCTTCAGAGCGAGATTGAAGACCTTGGACGCGACTATCAGAACATTCAGCTCGAGCTTCGCGATGAACAGGCCAACATCTCTCGCGTGAAAGAGACGCTTGACCGTCAAAGACTTGCCGTCGCTCGCCTCACCAAGGGGCACGACCCCAGCGAGTTTGATGAGGTGACAAATCACTTGAGAGAACTCTCGATCCTCCGGGCGATGCTCGGCAAGAGGAGAGAGCTCGTCCTTTCGGGTCAGCTCGCCGAGAAAGCCCTCGCGTCGCGAGAGAGAGCCCGAACCGGACTCGACCACGCGATCATGCTGATTCTCGGACTCGTTGCACTTCTCGGACTCGTCGGTTTCATCTTCCGCCTGACAAAGCCAGCGCATGGTTCGACGCTTGTTGCGATTCTCGGGGCGATCGCCTTCCTCGCGGGCACCATTGGGCTTCTCCTCCTCTCGCGACAGAGCCAGCACCAACGCGCGAGCCCACAGCAGGCGGACAACGCACACGAAGCCGATTCGTCCGAGGAGCTCTTGGAGCGCATCTCGGAACGGGCACACCAACTCGGCCTCGCCTCGCAGCCCACCGAAGCCGAACTCGAAGAGCTTGAAACTCAGCTGAGAACGCGCGAGGAAGTTGCCGCTGAGATCAGGATTACCCTGCTCAGCGAGCAACAGTGCAGAGTTGAGCTCGATGAAGCCACCCGCGCGGTCAAACATTGCCAGGAGCAAGTTTCGGCACTGCAGACCAGAGCGGACTCATACGGTGACGAGATCGGACTTGCCCAACACGTTAATCCCGAAATTCTCATTAAAGTTGTGGGAGCCATTGCAGACCTTGTTGAACAAGAGGTGCGCCACCAGCGAGACCTCGAACTCTTGCCAGCTCTCAGGTTACACATCGACGCCTACGAGGACGATCTTCGATCACAGTACCGTGAGATTGAGCGAGAGGTTCCCGACAGAGCGGCCTATGCGAAGGTGCTCTCAGAGCTTGCCGCCGAGGCAGATCTTGCGCAACGCGAAATTGCTGCGAGAGAGGCAATCATCGCCGAAATCGACAGGATCGACGAGATCCTCACCTCACTGGTCAACCGTAATAGCGACTCCTCGGCGCTTCGTGATGAGCTTGAGAGCAGCTCCATCGCCGAGCGCGAGCTCGAATTGGCCGCGCTCGAAAGAGAAACCGACGAAATCAAATCCGAGATCCAACAGATTCTCGGACAACGACACGATCGCCAGAACGAGATCGAGTCACTGAACAGTTCGAGTTCGATCGCGGACCTCGAGATCAGAATCGAAACAATTCAGATTGAAATTAGGGCAATTCTCGACCGATGGGTGCTGCTCGCCCTTTCGAGCGCAATTCTCAAAGAGGCGCTCAATCGCTACGAGATTGAGCGCCAGCCAGCGGTCATCGAACGTGCAGGCCGACTCTTCGCCGAGGTCACCGCCGGTCGCTACACCAAACTCAGCTCCCACGAGGACGAGCAGCAAAGGCGGAGTCTTTGGGTGATCCAACGAGACGGGAAGAGTTTTGAGGCTCACCATCTCTCGAAGGGAACGGCCGAACAGCTCTATCTCTGTGTACGCCTTGCCTATGCGATGACCTTTGCAGATCGCGCGGTTGCAATGCCCCTCATCTTCGACGACGTGCTCGTGAACTTTGACCCCAAACGCTGCGAGCAGGTGGCGCGCGCGATTGCGACCGTGGCAGAGCGTCATCAGGTGATTCTCTTCACCTGTCACCCGAACATCGCGGAGACGCTGGTCGGTGCCTCCCCTCAAGCAAGCACCATCACCCTCGACCATCTTTCCCCGAGACCAACTTGATCTTGTCGGGCCGAATCTTGTCGGGCCGAAACTTGTCGGGCCGAATCTTGCGCTCGGAACTTGCTAGACGTTTACCCTGTTGAGCGTTGCCTCATCCCATCCCGTCACGACGGCAATGAAGATGACAAGGGTGAAAAAATGCACAACTGAACACCATATACAGATCGAATGAATGACATAGAGCTCACAATAAAGCAGATACGAGATGAACCCAACGGAGACAACCGTCGAGCCAAGACGGAGCGGAGCAATAAACCGGTTTTCGGCACGCCATGCCCAAGGCGTCGAGAGCAGGGTCATCGAGATGAAATACACCAGACCGAGAACTGCCACCGGTATACCAAAGACATACGACTGCGGACTCGTTGTCACCTTTGCGCAGTCAACGATCCCCCCTTTTGAACCTAGCGGGCAGGTCAGCGAGACCACATCCGTGAAGTGCGCAAGCGTGAGATAGATCGAGATCCCAAGTCCCACAACCGAGGAGATGAGCGTGACAAAGACGCGCGAGGAGATGGAGCTGGGGTTGCTCATCGACAATCACATTCGTGGACCGCTCCGAATCGAGGGCGGCAATTGCCTTCGTCAACCAACCGGAGTCGCTTTCGCGAGCTCACTCTTGGCCGCGGTAACACCTTTTGATGTGCACACTGCGGTCGGCATCTGACCGTCGACATTGCACACCGCCGCAGCGATGTAGTTTGCTGCAACGATGAATCCGGACGCGCCGATCGCTTTGCCGATGGTCGAGTTCGGGTTGTTCACCGCCTGGGCGATTGCGATCACTCCTGGACCACCATTGACAAGTGGCCCGGTATCGTTATTGAAAAATGAAGAAAGATACGGCGGATCTCCCGCGGATACGTACCGGTTCGCAACATCAAGAAATGGGATTCCTGCACCACCAGCACTGAAGATGGTGGGTCCGCTCTGCGAGCCGTCATAGGTCGTATAAAGTTTTTGTACATTTGCCGGAACCGGTGTCAACGGGTTCTGCAACCGGTCTGTCTGTTCATAGGGAGTGAAACTCACATAGGGGCTCAAATAACTCGCACCGAGGAAGCTGAAGGTTGGAATATCTCCATCAGAGGGTCCGGAGGCGGACTCCTTGAGATTGTGAAAGGTTCCGAATCTGCTCAGCGCGGCGACAAGAGACCAACGCATTGCGGCGCAGTACGGGCAGTACTCCGCACCGACATAGACAAAGCGCGCCTTGCCACCCAGGCTGAGCGACGGCTGGTTCTTTGTAACGACGAAGTCTGCTGCCTGACCGGCAACCCCAATGCTGTCAAACACTGATCGAGGAACGCTCGTCACCGGTTGAACCATCGCGACGGGAGCTGGTAGAGGATTACGGCCGGCTATGTCAGATGTCGGTGACGGTGGTGATTTTGAGGACGATGTCACCTTGACGGCGACGAGCGCACCGATCACGACGATGACGAACGCGACGGCGATCCAGCCCATCCTTTTTGAGGATGAACTCTTTTTTGCCCTTGCCTGACGCCGTTGAGCGCCCGAAGACTTCGAGGGCGAAGGCTGTTGTGGCCCAAGCCGCCGCGGAGCGCCAGGGTTCTTACCAGATGCATTTGCCACAGTCGGAGATCCTCTCGTAATGCGTCCCACAACGGTACCAGCGAGGGCACTCGGTCACGTCGAAGTACATCGAAACACGTCGCCGGGTAAGGATAACGATTATTTTCGCGAAGTAACAAAACTCTTAGGTTCACCACAGTCCTTCCACAGCCAACGTGCCTAGCTTCTCTGCGAGGTCAAACACGTTGACCGCAAGCCCAAGGAATCAACAATGGTCTCTTTCAGCTATGTCTTCAACGAACTCCGTCGCCGGATCGGGCGCACCGTTGTCACTGCACTTGGCCTCGCGGCCGGGGTCGGACTGGTCATGGGAATTATCGGCGTATCCCAGGGTCTGAGTGATGCACAGAACAAGGTACTCTCACCGCTCGGATCGGTGGGGACGGACATCATCGTGACGAGGACCGTCGCTCCGACAACTTCGACCGTGACGACCACGACCATCCCCCAGCGGGGATTCGGTGGAGGCGGCGGTATTGCCGGCGGCGGTGGCGGCTTCTTTGCGGGCGGGGGGTCATCGTCGCTCAATGCGAGCGACACCCAGACGCTGTTGAAGGCGAACTCCTCGATCATCACGGACCTTGCCAAACTCGGTCCTCCCGGAACCGTGTTCACCCACGATTTCTTCGTTCCTGGCACGCTGATCACCTTCCCCGCACAGGCGATCTCTGACGTCGCAAGGATCTCCGGGGTCAAGACCGCCGTCGGGGCGTTGTCGCTCGAAGCACTCCATGAGACCGGTACCGTGCCGACCATCACCGCTACGTTCAAGACTGGCGGGCAGACACTCAAGACAACGGTCAAAGCCCCGAAACTGACTCCGCAACAGTCGCTCGCGGAGCGACAGTGCATCCAGAGCGCAATCCAGAAGGAGTTCGGAGCCCCGACCGGGAACTCCGGCACCTCGGGAGCTGGCCCGACGCGTACACCGGGTGGGGGGGGTAACCGCTTTGGCCGCATCTCCTCGAACCCGGCGATCCAGAAATGTCTCACCCCGGCCCAGCGGTCCTACGTTCAGAATGTCGTTGTTCCCGAACAGACCATCCGTCGGGTGCTCAATGCACCGACAACCAACACCGCAACTTCGACCTACACCGTGGGTGGTGTCGATATCACAAACTCCGCGTCGGGACTGATCACCAGAGCGCAACTCGTCAAAGGAAGCTGGCTCTCGTCAAACCCGACCATGGCAAAATCACAGGTGCTCGTCAATACCGGATATGCAACCCAGAGGCACCTCGGCGTAAACGGGAACCTCACGATCAACAAAATCAATTACAAGATCGTCGGCCTCGTTAATCCAACGTTGACCGGAGATGTCGCGGACGTCTACCTCAGCCTCGCGAACCTTCAGGCCCTCTCGACAAATCAGGGCCGAGTGAACGAGATCTTGGTCAAGGTCGACAACTCCAATCAGGTCAACGCGGTCGCCGCGCAGATAAAGAAAGCGCTTCCGGGCGCCACAGTACTCACCTCTGCAACTCTTGCAGACCAGGTCACGGGAAGTCTTTCGAACGCGCACAAACTTGCAAATGACCTTGGTGGTGCGCTCGCTGTCGTTGTCTTGCTGGCCGCGTTCTTGATTGCCGGTTTGTTGACGCTCTCAAGTGTTTCAAAGCGAGTACGCGAGATTGGTTCGCTGCGCGCGATCGGCTGGTCTCGCGCACGCGTCATTCGACAGATCATCGCTGAGACTCTCGGAATCGGCATCATCGGCGGTGCGCTCGGCGTCGGGATCGGCGCGTTGATCTGTCTCGTCGTGGGAGCGATCGGGCCAGGCCTCAGCGTCACGAGTTCTGGCCTTTCCGTCGGCGCCTCGAACATCAGCGCGTTGATCGGCCAATCCACGACCGGCGTCGTCTCGCAGACCGTGCACCTCGGAGCGCCCATTCACCCATTCACCATCGTGATCGCCTTCGCTGGCGCCCTACTTGGCGGACTCATCGCCGGAGCCGCCGGCGGATGGCGGGCCGCACGACTCTCGCCCGTCTCAGCGCTTAGAGACCTCGGATGAATCGACCCGACCGAAAGAGGATTCGACGATGACAGACACCTCGATACGCGACAGTTCCCATTCAGGGACTGGTTCGGTACTTTATGAACTTCGTAGAGTGACACGCGACTACTCCAAAGGGGGTGTCACGATCGAGGCACTGCGCGGTATCGACCTCGACATCATCGAGGGAGAGATGATCTCGCTCGAGGGTCCGAGTGGGTCGGGAAAGTCCACCCTTTTACAGCTGATCGGCGCGCTAGATGTGCCGACCTCTGGAAAGATCCGGTTCGCAGGACGATCCCTTGAACACGAGACAGATCGTGTCCTTACTGGTATACGCGCCCAAGAGATCGGGTTTGTCTTCCAACAGTTCAATCTCATCCCAACGCTGAGTGCACAGGAGAACGTCGCGATCGCGATGGTTCCGAGTGGGCATACACGCGTACAGCGGATGGATCTGGCCGCCGAGCTTCTCGGACAAGTCGGACTCGGCGAGAGACTTTCGCACCTACCCTCGCGCCTCTCCGGTGGCGAACAACAGCGCGTCGCGATTGCCCGAGCGCTCGCAAACGCTCCAAGGGTCGTTATCGCCGACGAACCAACAGGTAACCTCGACTCGACAAATGCGCAGGAGTTCATGGCGCTTTTGCATCGGCTTCATCAAGAGTCTGGCGTAACCGTCATCATCGCAACTCACGACGAGGAGGTCGCAGTTCAGACGATGCGTCGCGTCCGGCTACGCGACGGATCGATCATTTCGGATTCGCCAACCTAACGACGCGCGCGCATCACACCGAGCGTTGCCAAGGACAACTTCAACCGATCAATTTGTCGCGGGTCACCCGTTGGTATCAATGGTCTTTCGGATCCGGAGCACGACCTCTTCGGAGTTGTTGACATCAGCTCCCTTTTCCCCGAAGAGAAGCGCGCGATCTGCCTCGGCCTCGGCCTCGGCTCCAGCATCTGCAGCCGCGAGACGGGCCTCGATTCCCTCGAGAGCAATCTTCTTTGCCTCTGCAACCAACGCGGAGACCATCTCCTCCTCGGGCACAACGCGCACAATTTTTCCGCGGATGAAAAGATGCCCCTTGTTACGGCCAGAGGCGATGCCGAGATCTGCCTCGCGCGCCTCTCCCGGTCCGTTCACCACACAGCCCATCACGGCGACCTGGAGCGGAATATTCAGCTCACTCAACGCGGCCTGCGCCTCGCTCGCGATTTTGATGACATCGACCTCCGCGCGACCACAGGAGGGACAGGCAATGAGGTCGAGGCCGCGACGCTCTCTGAGACCGAGCGCTTCAAGAAGCTGCCGCCCGGCACGCGCCTCCTCGACAGGATCAGCCGTTAGGGAATAACGCAGCGTGTCACCAATGCCCTCCGCGAGCAGCGTCGCGATACCGGCCGTTCCCTTGATCAGACCAGCGGGAGGCGGCCCAGCCTCGGTCACTCCGAGATGGAGCGGGTAATCGAAGGTCTCGGAGGCAAGTCGGTAGGCAGCGATCATCGTCGAGACATTCGAGGCCTTGACAGATATCTTGACGTCGTGAAAGTCGACCTCGTCAAAGTAGGCAATCTCCATCCGCGCCGATTCCACGAGCGCCTCTGGCGTCGCGCCCCCATATCGCCGGTAAAGATCGGGATGGAGGGAACCCGCGTTGACGCCGATGCGGATCGGAACACCGCGGTCCTTTGCCTCCGATGCGACAAGTTTGATCTCCTCGGGCTTTCTCAGATTGCCAGGGTTGAGACGCAGGCCGTGAACTCCTGCCTCAAGTGCAGCGAGAGCCATCTCCACGTGGAAGTGAATATCCGCGACGATCGGGACGGGAGAACGAGGGATGATACGGGCGAGACCTTCGGCGGCCTCGCGCTCGTTACAGGTACAGCGCACCACATCGGCGCCCGCCGCGGCGAGTGCATAGATCTGCGCCAACGTACCGTCAACATCCGCGGTCTTTGTCGTCGTCATCGACTGTACTGCGATCGGGGCGTCGCCACCGATGAGCACTTTGCCAAGCTTAATCTGTCGCGTCTTACGGCGATTCGCAATTGATACAGTCTCTGCCATCGTCGAAATGACCTCCCCGATCTTGCGTCACCAGAGACGAGACCGTCTCCCATCCTAGGGCTCCGAGCCTGTTCGCATTCATCGGATCATGGATGAACATGACCCGCGGTCATTTCTCGCTGTACTGCCTCGTTCCAATCCCATGGGGAATCCGA
>DATKRV010000039.1:0-44375 GCA_035532075.1 Acidimicrobiales bacterium
ATGAAGGTCAGCGTCGACCGCCGCGGGACTCTCCATGGAACGCCCGCACGAGTCGGACTTGGTCAGGGTCGCGTCGTCGATGTGGATGGTTGGAGCGGGCCCTGGCCAAGCGAGGAGCTGTGGTGGGATCCGCGGCGTGCAACGCGGCGTGCGCGTCTCCAGCTCCTGCTCCGTGACGAGCGCGCGCTCCTTGTCCTGTCCACCCGGGGCAGGTGGCACCTCGAGGGGGAGTACGACTGAACCAGTCCGTCCAGGATCTCTCGTTCCGGTCTGGCCGTGGACAGAGAGAGATGCCCGGGGATGGAGATATCTGCTCTGGATAATCGAACATATGTTCGATTATCTTTGGCACATGCCCTCGTTCAACCCCGTCATTCCCTGGTCAGAACTTGAGCGTCGTCTCGCCGGCCGGGGAGGTGCCCGGAGCAGACCAGATCAGAGCGCACTGCTCGTCGGTGTGCAAGATCTCACCCGCACGCGCTCGCGACCGGAGGGCGTTCCCTATGTCGAACTGCACTGCCATTCCAATTTCAGTTTTCTCGACGGAGCCTCTGATCCCGAAACCCTCGTTGATGAGGCGGTGCGTCTTGGCCTTGCCGGCCTTGCACTGACCGATCACAACGGGATGTATGGCGCAGTGCGGTTTGCAACAGCAGCACGCGAGGTTGAACTTCCCACAATCTTCGGTGCGGAGCTGAGCCTCCCTGTTGCACCGGACTCCGAGGTGGGTGAGCGCGCCGGGGCGATCGATCCGCAGGCGCACCATCTCGTCGTTCTCGCAGAGGGAGCAGCGGGATATGCAGCGCTCTCGACGGCAATCGGGCGCGCGCATCTGCGCGGTTCGAAGAAGGGTAAGCCGGTCTTTTCACTCGAAGAACTTGCTGTGTCGCACCATGGACACTGGATCGTCCTCACGGGTTGTCGACATGCAAGTGTTCGCCGCGCGCTCGAAGAGGGAGGACCGCGGTTTGCCGCGCGAGCACTCGATCAGCTCATCGCATGCTTTGGCAGAGACCGGGTCTTCATGGAGCTTTTCGATCATGGTGGACCGCTTGACAGTGCACGCAATGACGCGTTGGCAGAGATTGCTGCGCGCGCGCGTATTGGCATCGTCGCAACTGCGAACGCACACTATGCAACATCAAAGGACTATCCACTCGCGAGTGTGTTGAGTGCGGTGCGTTCGAAAAGGACACTTGAGGACATTGAGGGATGGCTTTCTGCATGGGCAGGACAGACGCTGCGTTCTTCGGCGGAACAGGCGCGTCGTTTCGCGCGTTACCCGGGCGCGCTCGAGGCAACGGTCGACATCGGAAAGGGCTGTGCCTTTGATTTTTCCTGCGTTGCTCCCGGGCTCCCACCGTTCCCTGTTCCCGAGGGGAGTAACGAGGGCCGATACCTGCGTGACCTTGTCAACGCAGGAGCGCGTGTTCGTTACGGGAACCGGGATGACGAGCGCGTGCTTGGCGCGTGGAGACAGATCGATCGCGAGCTCGAGATCATCAACCAGCTTGGCTTTCCGGGATATTTCCTTGTCGTGCATGACATCGTTGACTTCTGCCGCCAATCGAATATTTACTGTCAGGGCCGTGGGTCGGCAGCAAACTCCGCAGTCTGTTACGCGCTTGGCATAACGAATGTCGATGCAGTCGGTCTTGGACTGCTCTTCGAGCGCTTTCTCTCCGCAGCACGCGAGGGTCCTCCTGATATCGATCTCGATATCGAATCAGGCCGACGCGACGAGGTGATCGCGTATGTCTACGCGCGTTACGACCGCGAGCACGCCGCGCAGGTTGCAAATGTCATTACCTATCGCACGCGATCTGCGATACGCGATGTCGGCCGGGCACTTGGTTATGAAGAGTCAAAGGTGCATCAGTGGTCAAAGGAGGTCGCGAGCTATGGCTCGCGCCGTCTTGGTCAATCGGAATCCGGTCAGGACCCCTTCCAGGAGATCCCTGTGGAGGTGACCCGGTTCGTGCATGAACTCCTCGGTGCCCCGCGCCATCTGGGTATCCATTCGGGCGGCATGGTGATCTGTGACCGTCCGGTCATCGAGGTCTGTCCGGTGGAGTGGGGACGCCGCGAGGGTCGTTCTGTCCTGCAGTGGGACAAAGACGACTGCGCCGAGATCGGACTGGTGAAGTTCGATCTCCTCGGACTCGGCATGCTTGAGGCGCTTCATCGCATGATCGACCTCATTGCAGATTTTGATGGCACACGGATCGATCTTGCGCTGCTCGAACAAGACGATGCGGTCTATGCAATGTTGACGCGTGGAGATTCAATGGGTGTCTTTCAGGTCGAGAGTCGGGCACAGATGGCAACACTGCCCCGACTTCGCCCGACGTGTTTCTACGACCTCGTCGTCGAGGTCGCACTCATCCGTCCGGGACCCATCCAGGGAGGGTCCGTCCACCCCTATCTCCGGCGCCGTGCCGGGAGGGAGGAGATCACCTACTTGCATCCACTCCTTGAGCGATCACTCAAGAAGACCCTCGGGGTTCCGCTCTTCCAGGAGCAGCTGATGCAGATCGCGATCGATGTTGCCGGTTTTAGCGCGACCGAGGCCGATCAGCTTCGCCAGGCGATGGGTGCAAAGCGATCGGCCGGGCGGATGCAGAAGATACAGCAGCGCCTCCATGAGGGGATGTCCGCGAGAGGGGTGAGTGTCGAGGTAGCCGAGCGGATCTTTGAACAGCTTGCGGCGTTTGCGAATTACGGTTTTCCCGAGTCGCATGCAGTTTCGTTCGCCTACCTCGTCTACGCCTCTGCCTGGTTGAAGCTGCATCATCCCGAGGCCTTTCTGGCGGGGTTGCTCAACGCCCAGCCGATGGGGTTCTGGTCCGCGCAGTCGCTTGTTGGTGATGCAATGCGACATGGGGTTGTTGTCCATCGCGCACACATCAATTACTCCGATGCAGAGGTCTCGCTCGTCAAGGATCCTGAGGCATTACATCTTTGCGCGGTGCGTCTTGGTCTTGGATCGATACGCGGCATCGGACGCGATCTCGCCAGACATATCGCGAGGGGCCGTCCCTATGCGAGCCTCGATGATCTCGCGCGACGCTCTCGGGCGAGCGCCGTGCAGCTCGAGACACTCGGGGCCGCGGGCGCCTGCGAGGGAGTCGGGCCCTTCTCGCTCGACGAGTCACTTCGAGGAGTCTCCCGGCGTCGCGAGAGCATCTGGTCACTTGGGGCGCTTGCGATGCCAGGTGCAGAGCGTCTTCCCTATATTCAGTCCGGAGCCCAACCCCCCCTGTTGGCATCGATGAGCGCACAAGAGCTCACCATCGCGGACCTTGCGACAACCGGTGTCACCCCAGATGGTCATCCCCTCGTGCACCTTCGTCCGATGCTCAAGGTTCGGTCCGTTCTTTTGATCAGTGCACTGCGTGATGTCGAGATCGGACGCGTCATGGTCGCCGGGGTGATTACCCATCGGCAGAGACCGGGCACGGCGGGGGGAATGGTGTTCTTGAACCTCGAGGACGAGAGCGGGGTTGTCAACATTGTCTGCTCTCCCGGACTCTGGCTGCGCTATCGAAGGGAGCTGTGTTGTCCGGCAGTGATCGTGCGTGGTCGCCTCGAGCGGGCAGAGACGGTGATCAGCGTCGTTGCTGAATGGGTCGAGATCCTCGATCTCGGTTCTGTTGCGATGCGCAGTCACAACTTCCACTGATCAACAAAGCCAGCGCTGTGCCACAGCCCGAACGAGTACATCTGTCAGAGCCGAGTGCCAGACAGATTCCCCGTGAGTCATGAACCAGAGCGCCTACGCTAACCAGGGCAAGGGGAACCAAGGAGAGACAATGGAGAACGACCGCACGGACGAAAGTACCTCGCGTGTCGTGCCCGGGTGGCGCGGACGCTACTTCGAGGATTTTGTCATCGGTGATATCTACCGTCATCCGCTCGGCCGGACGATCACCGAGACGGACAACATCTGGATGACGCTGCTGAGCCAGAACACCGCGTCGATTCACTTTGACAGTCACTATGCCGCGCAGACCGAATTCAAACGCCCGCTCGTTGACTCGACCTTCACGCTCGCGCTCGTCACCGGACAGAGCGTCACCGATGTCAGCCAGAACGTCTTTGCAAACCTCGGTTGGGACGAGGTGAGGCTCCCTGCGCCGGTCTTTGCTGGAGACACGATCTATTCCCAGTCAGAGGTCGTCGAATTGCGCCCGAGCAACTCGCGAAAAGAGGTTGGCATCGTCAGTGTTGCGACGACCGGATTCAATCAGCGCGGAACGGTGGTGATCACCTTTCGTCGAACTCTCATGGTCTATCGCCGGGGTTTTGGACCAAACACCGATCAGGTCGAGCCCGGTCTCGCCCCGAAAGGCTGACCGGCCGATCCGCCCCACTCATAGCCGAGGCGGCTCTGGGGGATCCGCCCAGCCCGTGCTGATGTCGGTCTCGGTGTGCGAGATCTCATAACTCAGGAATCTCGGCATCAACCGTGCGATGACAACGATGCCGAGCAACGCGCCGAGCCCACCACTGACAACCGAGATCTGATCAGAGAATGCCTGCGCAACACCACCTGCCTCAAGGTTGCCAAGTCGCGGACCGCTGCTGACAACCGCGAGCTGGATGGCCGATATCCGTCCGCGAAGTTGGTCGTGCGCTTCAAGCTGGACTATCGCACCGCGAAAGACCGCCGAGATGACATCCGCGGCGCCCGCGATGCCAAGGAACACCAGAGCGAGCACGAGATCGGGTACCAGTCCAAATACGGTGATGGCAACTCCCCAGATCGCGATTGCGATGACCACCGCGCGCCCGGGGAGACGGACGCGATTTGTCCAGCCCGATAATACCGTTGCAGCCAGCGCGCCGATGCCGGGGGCCGCATAGAGGAACCCCACCGCCCTTGGACCTCCGTGGAAGTGGACCAGACCAAGCGCGGGAAAGAGTGAGGTCGGCATGCCGAGAATCGTCGCATTCAAATCGGCAATGAAACAGGCTTGGAGCGCCTGGCGACCGCGAAGGAACGCAAAGCCCTCCGAAACCGATGACCAGCCAAAGCGTGTCCCGCCTCCGATGGGCGGTGACGCGTTGAGCGTCGTGATCGCGAGCGCGGTCAGTGCGAAGGCGCCGGCATTGAGCCAGTAGACACCGGCAATGCCGATCGGTGCGAGAAGCAGGCCGCCAATCGCGGGGCCGACGATCACCGCAACCTGGATCATCAGCTGACGGAGCGTATTCGCGGCAACGAACGAGTCACGGTCCACCGTAGCCATGAGCATCGCAGACCGTGTCGGTCCGTCGATTCCGGCGAACCCTGCGCTGAGGCCGGCGAGGAGGAAGATCAAGACGAGCGAGGGATGGTCTCCTCTCGAATTGAATGCGAGACCTGTGGTGCAAGCAGCCATGGCCACCTCGGTGATGATGAGGAGTTTCCTGCGATCCATCGCGTCGGCAATCGATCCTCCGATGACGGAACCAAACAGCGAGGGAAGCAGCTGGATGAGGCTGATGAAACCCACGTCGAGAGAGGATCCGGTGATGCGATAGACCTGATAACTCGCCGCGACGATACCGAGCTGTGCACCGATCTGTGCAAGGACGAGCCCAAACCAGAGCCGCCGGAAATCACGGAACCGTCGCATCGGAGAGATGTCGACGAGGTACCTTGCGTGATCCATGACGTGCTGACGTTAGCGATGGGCATGGGTTCGAGCAATGCGCGGCATGAAACCTCTCGCGGCTCAGGGACTCGCTTACTACGATGCAGGCAGGATCGTCAGACTCGGTCCTTTGCCAAGAGGGAGCTTTCGATGAGTTTCGAAGATGTGAAGTACGAGGTGTGCATAGCGAATCGCATCCTTGCCGAAGTGGGTCTCGCAACGGGGGTGCTTGCCTCTCTTGGGCATTCGAGTATGCGAGTCCCCGAGGCTCCAGACCGTTTCATCGTCAAAGGTCGCGGTTATGAGATCGACGCACTTGCAGCGATGCGCCCGGAGCTGATGATCGTCTGCGATCTCGACGGGAACAAGATCGAGGGGCCGCCCAATTCCACGCAGTGCTTTGAGGTCAAGATGCACTCTTCGATCTACAAGATGTATCCCAACATCACCTCGGTGACTCATGTACACCCGCGTTACGCGGTTGTGATGAGCGTCTTGCAGGCGAAGCTGATGCCAATGTGCCAAGAGGGCGCCGAGCTTGTTTCGAAATCGATTCCCGTCTATCCCCACGTCAAGACGATCCTCACCGACGAGGAGGGAACAGAGGTCGCCACCCTGCTCGACGGCGGTCCCGTGATCCTGCTCGAGGGACACGGTGCGACGACGACGGGCTCGTCGCTCGAACAGTCCGTGATGAACATGCTCTGGCTCGAAGAACAGGCGCGGATGAATTGGTATGCCTTTTGCGCGGCGGGCCCCAATCACCGGTCGATCCCTCCGGAAAACGTCGCGGAGATGTCGGGTCGGACCCCACTCGCGGAGCTTCCCCATTTTGTCGAGCCGATGCGCGAACACACGCCACGGGTCGGCGGTGTCTGGACCTATTACAGCCAGGTTGTCGAGAGAGGTCTCTGAGACCGTCTTGCTCGAGTCGACCCGCTTGGGCGACCTCGCTCTCAGAGGAGATCGCTCCGGGTGGCCCGGTAGAGAAAAAAAGTGGAGAATGACAGGGCGTCGACCATGCATTCATCCGTGGTCGCTTTGAAGGAGGAAGCGTGTCTGCAGGTCTACGTATCGCCGTTCTGATCAAACAGGTACCAACGATCGAGGGTGGTCACGCGACACTCGAACTTGGCCCGGAGGGACGGCTCATCCGAGCGGGCCTTGACGTCGAGATCAATCCGTATTGCCGGCGGGCGATCACCAAGGGTGTCGAGCTCGCCAAGGAGACCGGTGGTGAGTGCGTCGTGATCACGCTTGGTCCGCGAGTCGCCGAGGACGCGTTGCGCGAGGCGGTCGCGGCCGGTGCCGATCGTGCTCTGTTGATCAGTGATGAACGATTCGTTGGCTCGGACACCCTCGCGACCGCACGTGCACTGGCTGGCGCAATCAACCTTGATGGTCCGTTCGATCTGGTGCTGAGCGGTCTCAACTCTGTTGATGCCGATACCGGTCAGGTGGGCGCGCAGGTCGCGGAGCTGCTCGATATCGCATTCGTCTCCGGCGTGCGCCGGCTCGATATCGATGGTCGCCAGCTCGAACTCGAATGCGAGCGAGATGACGGTCTCGTCCATGCGCTCGTCGAACTCCCGGCTCTGCTCAGCGTTGCCGAGCGACTCACCTATCCCGCAAGGCACACACCAGAGGAGCGCGCGCTGATCGATCAATCGAAGATCACCCTGATCAATGCCGACGAACTCGGCATGGGTCCCTGGGGACAGGAGGGAAGTCCCACCCGGGTGGGAGATGTCCGCCTGGTCGAGAACTCGCGCCTTGGCAGGAGGCTTTCGGGGACACTTGACGAGCAGCTCAATGTCCTGATGGAGGCACTGCGAGATCGCAGCGCGCTCAATGGTGGTGAGTCCGCACTGGCAGAGGTGGTGCCTTTGACAAATGGCAGTGCAACAGCGGTGCTCGTCGCCCTTGAGTCGGGTCGCGAGCGGTTTGGTCGTGAGCTCCTTGGCGGGGCCGCGCAGCTCGCGCACGTCCTCGATGGTTCGGTCTACGCGTTGGTGAGCGGCGAGGCCCCGAATCTGATCGATCTCGGCGGATATGGCGCGGACCGCGTGATCCGGCTCAGCGCGACGGAGCGAGTCAATGCAGAGGACGTCGCAGATGCACTCGTCTCAATCGCGAACGAGATCAGTCCATCGATCCTCATCGCTCCTTCAAGTTCATGGGGAAGAGAGGTCGCGGCACGCTTTAGCGCGACGACCAACTCGGGCCTGACCGGCGATGCCTCCTCGCTCGAGGTCAAGAACGGTCGACTCGTCGCGTGGAAGCCCGCGTTTGGCGGTCAGCTTGAGGCCTCGATCACCGCGACCTCGCCGATTCAATGCGCAACCGTGCGAGCCGGAGCGCTCCCGCTGCTTCGCCCGCGCGATCACATGCCAACTGAGAGCACGAGACTCGTCGCTGTCCGTGGGCGCGTTGCCTATAGTGACCATCGGATCGATGAGGCCTCGGACAAGATCGCCGGCGCATCGGTGCTGATCAGTATCGGGGCCGGGGTCGATGCGGATCGTTATGGGGAGATCGACCCACTCGTGGAGCTGCTCGATGCCGAAATCATTGGCACCCGAAAGGTGACCGACAAGGGCTGGCTACCGCGCACCCGTCAGGTCGGACTCACCGGGCTGCACGTGCGCCCGCCGCTTTGCATTGTGATCGGCGCGGCGGGCAAGTTCAACCATATGGTTGGCATCCGGGCCGCCGGGACGGTGGTTGGCATCAACATTGACGCGGCATCTCCACTGTTTAGTGTCTCGGACCTTGGCATTGTTGGAGACTGGGCGATCATTGTTCCGGCGCTCACCGAGCGCATCGCCAAGGAACTCACGAACTGACAGATGGCCCGGGACACCGATGGGCGCGCTATCGAGTGCCGCAATTGCATGCACAGCCTGGTGGATGCACAGCCTGTTGAATGCACAGTCTCGTGTGGCAGGGCGCGTCGGGTGGTTGCTCGCGCGCGCAACGGTATAGGGTGAACGGATCTTCGAATGTGAGAGTGGTGCCATTGAGTAGATGCCCGTTGGCAAGGAGGGAGATCCGTGTCTGACACTGGCTCGCTGATCGGCCGTCTCAGGGAGATGGATACCTGCATGGTCTCTGACGCCCTCGATGCGCTTGGTCTGCCCGGCGCAGTCGCCGGGATCCGTCCGATGTGGCCATGCGGAAGAACTGCCGGTCGGGTCGCGACCGTGCGGCTGGCACCAGCCACGGCCTCTCCGGCTGCGGGAGGACCGCCGGTGCATCTTGGTGCCCGGGCGATCGCTGCTGCTGAGCGAGGAGATGTGATCGTGGTCGACAATCGCGCCGGTCTCGAGACCGGAGGTGCGGGCTGGGGAGGACTGCTCTCGCTCGCGGCGAGCCTCAGAGGGGTCGCGGGTATCGTCGTCTTCGGGGTGTGTCGAGACGTTGACGATGTCGCAGCGGTCGGAATGCCTTATTACGCACACGTTGCCACGCCGCGCACCGCGCGTCGGCGCGTTGTCGAGGTTGCGACCAATGAACCGCTCGACCTCGACGGGGTCCATGTCGAAATGGGCGATCTTGTCCTGTGTGACAGCTCGGGTGTCGTCTTTGTCGCGATCGACAGGGCCGAGGAGGTACTTGCCAAGGCAGATGAACTCGTCGAACGCGAGGCCGAGATGGCCAATGCCCTGCGTTCGGGCGTGACGGTGACCGACGTGCTTGCGGGAAACTACGAGACGATGCTCGATTCATCGTCATCAGAGAAGGGCTGAGCATGGCAGATGATGATGTGGTAGAGGCGCTCAAGACGCTTTCGACTCCGGTGGTATCGGATGCGCTTGATCGTCTTGGAATCGATGGACAGGCGGGTGGTATCGCGAGGATTACGGGATCCGGGACCGTCGCGGGCCGCGCGTGGACGTTGCAGTACACACCGATCGGAACCGAAGGTGGTACCGTCGGCGACTACATCGACGATGCGTTGCCCGGTTCGATCATCGTGCTCGCAAACAACGTCCGTACGGATGTCACCGTCTGGGGCGGTCTGCTCTCCGAGGTTGCCTCGTATCGCGGGGTCGCGGCAACGGTGATCGACGGAACATGCCGTGACACTCCGCGTGCTGCTGAGGTCGGGTATTCGCTCTTTGCGAGGAGCCACTGGATGCGCACTGGCAAGGATCGTGTGCGAGTCGAGTCAACCCAGCGTCCGGTATCGATCGGTGGGGTGCTCGTCCGCCCAGAGGACGTACTTGTCGGCGACGCTGACGGTGTGGTTGTCGTTCCGCGCGAGCGCGCCGAAGAGATCGTCAAGGTGGCGCTGAAGATCGAGGAGGCCGAGCAGGCAATCCACCGCGAGGCGATGGAGGGGATGAGGCTTGACGAGGCCCGCCGACGACATGGTTATCACCAGCTGCAGACGAAGGCTGAGTGAGCGGAGTTCGCGGATGTTCCGGTTTCACGCAGGCGGAGCAGGGAAACCGGTGCGGGGCTAGGGCCATCAGCAGTTTCACTGAGCCGACACAGAGCGTGTTGTTGAACTGGGGGAATCCCATGATTGGAGGAGCATCATGATTTTGATTACCGGGGGTCTCGGCTTCATCGGGTTGCATACCGCGCGGGCGTTGATCGATATGGGTGAAGAGGTGGTGCTGACCCAGTACCGCGTGCCGCGCGCGCCGGCATTCATCAAGGACGACTTCGGCAAGACGGCGTTCATCGAGCAGCTCGACGTCACCGATGCAGATGGACTCGCGGGGATCGGCAAGCGACACGAGATCGACTCGATCATCCACCTCGCCGTTCCCGGTCTCGGTGCATTGAGTGCCGCTGAGGACTTTCGCGTCAACATGACCGGGCTGTTGAATGTGCTGTGCGCGGCGGAGGAGTGGAAGGTGCGGCGCGTCTCGATCGCGAGTTCACTTGCGATCTATGGCTCGATTCCCGAACTGCCCCATCGCGAGGACATGACCTTTTCGCTGACGAGTACCAATCCGACCGAGGCCTACAAGAAGGCCTACGAGGTACTTGCGAATCATTACGCAGACCGAACCGGGCTCGAACTGGTGAATCTTCGGATCGCGGCGATCTGGGGGCCGCTCTATCACTCGATGTCGAACCTTCCGAGCAGGCTCGTCCATGCCGCGGTGAAGGGATTTCCCGCAAAGATCGACGGGCCGCGTGGACCCTCATACCTCGAAGACGGCGGAGACCTCTGCTACGCGCCCGACTGCGGGCGTGGGATTGCGCTCTTGCAGACCGCAGAGAGCCTTTCGACTCGCACCTACAACATCGGGGCGGGCCGTGGGGTCAAGAACAGAGAGTTCCTCGAGGCGGTGCAAAAGGTGATACCGGATTTTGCTGCGGCACTGCCGGCGGGCCATGCTCCCGGGTCGGGCGAGGAGGTCGCCTATATGGACCTGTCCCTGATCAAGCGGGAGGTGGGATACGAGCCCAAGTTTTCGACCGAGGCTGCAGTAGCGGACTACATCGCGTGGCTTCAAGCTGGCAACGACGAGTAGTGCGCTACGGCGCTCAAGGTGATTACAGCACACTCAGGGTATTTCGTGAGTCAGCCACCTGGCAGAACATTTCGGAGAACAGCCGTGGTACGAGAGGCGATAAGAGAGTTGTGATCTCGATCCGAGCGGCGATAATTGCGCGAGCGTGGAAAAGCGTCTAAGCAGGGCGGGTCGGCGAATCCGGTCCAATCTGATCGCGAGTAGGCGCCGGGGTTTTCGAAACCAGCAGCCGGGCCCGACAGAGGGATCGACGTCGAGTCGACATGTGACAAGAGAAAGAGGATCGAGATGCCGAATATCGAACTAGGGGTGGCCCTCTCTGACAACGCCCGGACCAAGCCGGTTCACGCTGGCGCGGTGAGGGCCGAGGGAATCGACGTTCGCGTGACCAAGGTGCATCCCTCCGAGATGTTCTGGCGTCAGCTGCACTACAGGGAGTTTGAGGTCTCGGAGATGTCGATGAGTTCGTTGCTCGCGGCCCGGTCCGTTGGGGACGATACCTGGGTGGCGCTTCCGATCTTTACCTCACGCCAGTTCTTCCACACCGGGATACTGGTGCGAAAGGATGCCGGCATCAAGGCCCCGGAAGATCTCAAGGGAAAGCGCGTCGCCGTACCCGAGTACCAACAGACCGCTGCACTCTGGGCACGCGGGATCCTCAGGCACGAGTTCGGGGTTATGCCTGAGGATCTGCATTGGTTCATGGAGCGGCCCCCGGAACAGAGTCACGGTGGTGCTACCGGGTTTAGTCCGCCATCCGGGGTCCGTCTTGACTACATGGACCGCAACTCGAACATCGGTGAACAGCTGATGAACGGTGGCGTCGACGCGACACTCCTCTACATTGCCGATCGCAACCTGATCGATCGCTCGCGCGCCGACCTCACCCTCGGCGAGGAGATCCACACACTGTTTCCCGACCGCCGCGTAGAGGCAGTCCGCTATTTCCAGAAGACCGGTTTCTATCCGATCAACCACTGCGTTGTCGTGCGCAAGGACATTGTCGCGGCCTATCCGTGGGTCGCGCTGAATCTGTATTCAATGTTTCTTGAGGCAAAACAGATTGCCCACGCGCAGCAGACGGCCGGTCTCTCGGTCTTCCTCGATGCCGGTCTCGTCGATCCATCGGTTGAGAGGGCACTCAATACGGACCTGTTCACCTATGGCGTGGTCTCCCAGCGCCCAATACTCGAGACGATCACGCAGTACTCGTTCGAGCAGGGCCTCACGCCGAGGCAGTTTGAACTCGACGAGATCTTCTACCCACCTACCCTCGAGTTGTAGGCGCTCGAGTTATCGGTGCGCCGTCCGGGAGGGTCATCGTTGACCTGGGGATTTTCTATCGGGTCTGAGAATATCAATGTGTGACAGAGGAGAGACAAGATGGCATTAGCTGCTGACGAGCGTCGAGAGATCAGCGAGACAATCGCCCGGTCGTGTCGCATTATGGGCAAGCTTGATATGACCCATGCGGCACTTGGACACGTGAGTTACCGGATCCCCGGAACGGAATCCATGCTCATCAAGGCCAAGGGGCCCGACGAGGTAGGGGTGCGTTACACCCGTCCCGAGGACATCATCGAGGTCGATTTCAATGCGAACAAGATCTGGGGTCCTGACGGTCTCCAGCCACCGAGTGAGAGTTACCTGCACCTTTGGATGTACAAGAAGAACCCTGAGGTGCAAAGTGTGATTCACATCCATCCGAGGCCAGCGGTGCTGCTGACGATCTGCAACAAGCCGGTTCTTCCCATCTATTCCGCCTATGGCACCGGGATCAACCTTGCGATCGAGGGCGTGGAGACCTACCAACGCTCGATCAGGATTCTCAACGATGAGCTCGGAGAGGATTTTGCAACGTTCATGGGGACGAAGAAGGTCGCGCTGATGCGCGGGCACGGCGTCAGCGTCGTGGGCAGTTCCATCGAAGATGCGACGGTACGCGCGATCGCGCTCGACGAGATCACCACGATGAACTATCAGGCCTATCTCCTCGGAGACCCACAGCCGATTCCTGAGATCGATCTTGAGTTCATGAAAAAGCCCCAGGAGACGAACAGAGGAAGGGGCTCCGCAGGAGGGGAGGTCGGGATGCTTGCCACATGGCGCTACTACTCGATGTTGACCGACGAGTACGAGACGGACTGAATGCGTTCGACCTCACAGGGTGGTCTTTGCGGCGTTTGGCGAGAGACAGGTGTCAGAGAGTCAGTCAGAGCCGTTATCTTAGGCCGCCCGTACGGGTGAAGTGAGACGTTGCCGGTGAGTTGTGTGACCCGGTTCAATGTGTCGGGATGGCCCGAGTCGCGAATTTACGGAGATAGTCCGTTCTTGCCCATATCCTTCGCTATGCGTAAGATCGAGACCGTTCGGTGCGGGCCCCAGGGTGACCCGGTTACGAGGGCCACGGGATCCGTGTCCCTCGATTGGCTGTAATTCCTGGTCACGCTTGCTGTTTCAAACCCGCCAGATGAAAGAGGAGCACGGATGACGATTGAGGGCGTAAGTCTCGAACAGATCAAGACGGCCGAAGAAAAAATTGCCGAGATTTTTAATACCCGGGACATTGCAAATGAACACGATTCGACCAAGGATCGGACCTTCGTGCGCGAGCTCCGGGGTGCGTATGGCGATCTTCTCCCGACACTGCTCAGCCAGCCGCGTGTCTATCCTGAGTCATTACTGAACTATCACGGCGGACCCCAGTTTTTTGGAAAGTCGGTTGTCCGACCCGGCAAGGTTTCGACGACCCAGCTGTTTGAGACCCACGTCGAGACATTTTCTCCCGGAGGTTATAGCCAGAAGCATGGCCATATGAATGGCGCGCTGTTCTATATCCTCGATGGCGAGGGTTATGACATCCACGACGGAATCCGTTATGACTGGAAGGCCGGTGACATCTGCATTGTCGAGCCTGGCTGTGTGCATCAGCATTTCAACGCAGACCCGGAAAACCCCGCGAAATGCCTCGTGATGAAGTCAAAGCCGATCTATCTGTTCGCGAACCTTCTGTTTCAGAAGTTCGTCGAGCCGTCTCCGACCGAGCCCGTTCCTGGCTTTGAGGGCTGGGAGCCACCAGAGGGCTACTGATTTGTCTGCGAGAGAGCAACCATCCGAGTTTGAAGACCATTTCCATCACGACCGAGGAGCTAATGACCATGGCAAGTGAGCGCGAGCGAGCAATGCTCGGAAAGACCGGGCCTGCCTATTACGCGGAGTCTCTGGAGCGGAGCAAGAGGAGCCGGGAGACCGCGAAGACGTTGCACAAGGCGGTGCCAGCGGAGGAGCAGGTCTGGGAGCGCAGCCCGCAGGGGTTGATCAAGCATCTCGTCAACGGCGAGATGGGAACCTCCGAGCCCTGCCTCGATATGTACCAGCAGTATCTCGAGGTTGGTGGCAAGTCCGGCAGGCATCGCCACATGACAGAGGAGATGTTGTACATCATCGAAGGATCCGGTTATGACCTTCATTGGGATCCGCAGTTCGATGCGGATGTGACAATTGATTTCACCTGGTCCGAGGAGCCGAAGAGGTTCGAGTGGAAGCGTGGTGACTTCGTCTATATCCCCGCGTTCGCGATCCACCAGCATTTTCAGACCGGTGACGCTCCGACGCGTTTCATCAGCGCGACTTCGCGACAGGTCGCGCAGCTGGGATTCGACTGGATCGACCAGCTTGAGACCGTTGAGGCCCCACCGATTCCCTCGTAGGGCTTCCTCGAGGTCTAAAAAGACCTTGCCCGGCGAGCCGTTCATCGAGAGCAGCGCGCGAGGTGTGCCGATGTCCAGTTCTTGCCGAGAGGATCGGGTCTCGGTGGTGGGCAGATTTCCCGAGGGACGATGGCACGAGATCGGAGGCATTCATGACTGATCCGTCGAGCAATGCCGAAGAGATCGTCGAACTGCTCGCGCAAGACCCCTATTTCCGCGACTGGACCGATGCATCGAGGATGTTCAATCGCAAAGATATTGACGAGGCGATCGCGTTGGTCATCGGGACTTCGACGTCCGTGCTCCCGCCGCTACCTGGTGCGCAAGAGCGCGCCATGGCGAGGTTGGCGCTCTTCCAGGTCGTTGCGCACCACCTCGAGGCGACTCCGACGAGCTGGGCCACCCTGTTTGAATCGCTGAGCGCTGATGAGTTGAAAGAGGTCGAGGAGATCCTCGGAGCGATGTCGCTCGGAGAGCTCCTCGAGTGATCCAAATCGTGGTTCGATCCTGGCGAGCCAGTTGGTCAGGTACGTATCGGGATATGCGCAAGGGCCTCTCACCCACCCGAACTGGGCTCGCCAGATGGCGATGAAGAGCATCGTTGTACCCGTGGACCTCGCATGGGGATTTACACTGGTGAGGCTTTGTTTCGTCAAGCCGCGCGAGGCCGCAACCTGACGGGTGGCGTTTTGTCGACCGGATTTCTCGACTGATTTTTTGAAAGGAATACGTGAATGCGAGTAGCTCTTGCTGGTGCAGGCGCTTTTGGAATCAAACATCTTGACGGTCTTTCCAACATCGATGATGTTGAGATCACCTCGATCGTGAGCAGGAGACTCGAGCAGGCAGAGGAAGTCGCTGCGAAGTACGGCGCATCTCATGCGTCAACAGATCTGAACGAGACGCTTGCTCGTGATGATGTCGATGCGGTGATCCTCTGCACTCCGACCCAGATGCATGCCGAGCAGGCGATTGCCACAATGCGAGCCGGCAAGCATGTCCAGGTTGAAATTCCGCTGTGTGACCGTTGGGAGGATGCGCTCGAGGTCGAGCGGGTACAGCGTGAGACGGGGTTCACCTGCATGGTCGGACACACGCGTCGATTCAATCCTTCTCATCAGTGGGTCCACAACCGGATCGCCTCGGGGGAACTGTCCATCTCGCAGATGGATGTGCAGACCTACTTTTTTCGCCGCACGAACATGAACGCGCTCGGTCAGCCACGTAGCTGGACGGACCATCTCCTCTGGCATCACGCCGCGCACACGGTTGACCTTTTCCAGTACCAGACGGGCGAGAGGGTCGTCGTCGCCAACGCGGTCGAGGGCCCGATGCATCCTCAACTTGGGATCGCGATGGACATGTCGATACAACTGCTCACCGATGGCGGAAAGATCTGCACCCTTTCTCTGAGCTTTAACAACGATGGACCGCTTGGTGCATTCTTTCGTTATATCTGTGACAATGGAACGTACATCGCGCGTTATGACGATCTCTACAATGGCAACGACGAGAAGATCGATGTTTCCAAGGTCGCGGTGTCCATGAATGGCATTGAACTGCAGGATCGAGAGTTCATCTCGGCGATTCGCGAATCGAGGGAACCGAACTCGAGCGTCTCTGGCGTGCTCGACTGTTATCGCGTGCTTGGCGAACTCGAGATGCAACTCAAAGCGAGGGGCTGATCGCGCCAGCGAGCGCCCGGTCTGTGTTGAAGACATTTTGAGCACTTCGCGCGGCTGGAGTTGAACGCTAGATTGCGCAGCGCGCGCGATTCTTGGTGTATTACGTTCTGGGTGCTGAGACGAGTCGGGAATTCTCGCCTCGATCGTTGGTTCCGCCGAGCGGATGGGCTTTGAGCGAGATTCTGTGCTTTGGAGGTCATTTGGACTTCGGTTGGGAGCAAGATCTACGCGCTGGAATCATTTTCCTTGGGTCTCGTGACCAGTGCGTCGGCGAAAGATTGCACCTGACTTGGTTGCATTGGGGGCGCGAGGTCGGGTGACCAACTGCTATTTGCAAGTGCTGTGTCAGGCGGACCGGGTACTTTGAGCAACTCGATGTTGAGGGGATCCGAGAGTCATCTTGGACATCGGTCGGTCTCGCCCCCTCATTCCCAATGCATCTGGCCCAATGCATCTGGCCCAATGCATCTGAAATGTCACTGCGGAAAAGAGCTCGCGGTTATTTTTGCTAACCGATTGATGCCGAGAACGGGGAATCATTATCTCCGCGCATCAGGTAGCGGAGCGCCTTGATTGCGGCAACCTCAATCTGAGCGACCCGTGAATTGCTCACGCTGAGGAGTGCGCCAATTTGTTCAAGCGTAAGGCCCCCGAAAAAATGCAGTGTCACCACTGTCCTCTGGCGCTCGGGGAGTTTTGTAATTGCCGTTCGCAACGTTGAAATGCGTTCATGCGCCAAGAATCTTGACCCCGGTTGCGCGGCTACGTCTGAGACAAGCTGATCAATCGAACGATAGGCGGCGGACCAATCATCTTCGTCTTCGGACCGGAGAAAGAGGGTGAGCTGGGCAGACCGGACCTGCTGTTCAAGCTCGCGCTCCGCGTTCGGGTCGACACCCATCGAACTCATGACCTCTGTGCGATCTGGCATGCGGCCCAGCTCGCTGATGAGATCGTCTACTGCCGCCCGATAGGTAATCACGCGACGACGGATCGTTCGGGGAAGCCAATCTAGTCGGCGCAACTCATCGTAGATTGCTCCCCGAATCCGCTGTTGAGCGTAAGCGGGAAAGAGCGAGATCTGAGAGTCCTCGTCAAACTGGCCTATTGCCTCGATAAGTCCGAGAAGTCCAGAACTCTTGAGATCACCCAGACTCCAGTTCGCGCGAACATCAGCGGGTAGACGGGTGGCGACGGTGTGAACGATTCCCTCGTAGGCGAGGACGAGCGCATTGCGCTCTTCGTGATCGCGACGAGCCCAAAAGTTCTGCCATAGGTGACCTAATGATGCGGCGTCGGGAACAGCCCCGTCATCTTTGGGTTCGCACTCAACCGTGTGAGGAGTTGCGTTGTGACGAATGAGCACCACCGGTGGCTCACCATCTGTCTCAGACATGGCGAACATCTTATTGCAGGTGACGTTTTGATCGCAATGGACGCGGTTGAGGGCGCGCTTCACACGGGCGCAAAGAAAGTGCTGGCCAACACTATTGACCGAGAGTCGAGAACAATCGCTCGGTGACTTCATGATCCAGCGACACGCGCACGAGAGGAGATTTACCGAGGCTCTCGTCGGGCAAAAGATCTATCAGCTCAGCGAACGAACGCGCGCATCTTTGGGTTCTGCGACGGAGTTTCGAACCATGAGTTTTCCTGCAAAACGCACGCTGCTTGGTGCAAGATCTGTCGACGCCGGTAGATCCAGCCGGTTCAAGAGCAATTGCGCCGCCATAAGTCCCATCTCCTTCAAGGGATTCTGGTACCGAGTGAGTGGGGGGTCGCAGATATCGAGCCATTCTGCGCTCGAAAACGCGACGATCGACATCTCTACGGGGATATCGATCCCGAGGTGGCGACACCCCTCCACAACGCCAAGCGCCACGTGCGTGCTCGTGCAGAGCACCGCGGTTGGTCGAATGGCTGCATCGATGCTGTGGATCTGTTCCAGCGCGCTCTGTCCCCAGTCGCGCGCCCGGGTGAATTCGAGCTCTGGACGAAAAAACATTGGACATTCATCGATCGACAGTTCCGAGTCCGATATCGCCCTCGTAAAACCATCAGCTCTTGAGATGCTTGAGCTGTGGCTCTTGTCATCTGCGACGAGCGCGATGCGTTGGTGACCAAAATCTACGAGATGGCGGACGAGTTCATAGCTCCCGAGCTCATCGTCGGCGACAACGGCTTCCACATTGGCGTCCTGTGATTTTCGATAGAACTCAACAACCGGAATGCGCAGCTCTTCCCCGAGCAGCGTCGCTGCCCCGCCCCGCCCGGAGGGAACATGCACAACTGCGTCGACCGGGTGGTTGATCAGACTCCGCAGAAGCACCGTCTCAGCCTCGGGATCTTCACCGTGACAACTCAGCAGCAGTTGATAGTCTGCCTGCGCTAGAACCTTTTGCATGAGCGACATGCTCAGCGTGTAGTTGAATTTCTCGAGTGTCGGGATCAACAGACCAATGGTCCGAGTTGCGCCCTTGGCTGCGGACTTTCTCGCCGCACGCTTGGTCTGATAGCCAAGGCGCCTCGCAGCCGCCTGAATTGACCCGCTGGTCGCATCGTCGACTCGCGCTCCGCCATTGAGCGCCCGTGAAACGGTCGCGATCGAGCAGCCGACCTCATCGGCGATCTCTCGCATCGTGCTCATGCAACAAATTTTAACATTTGCAGAGAAGGGTAATCAGAAATTTATTTCAGAGTTCCGTCGGAGTCCGTGTATGACGTACCCGAGTTTTTTGCGAGCGGGTTGTCGAACTTCCAGGTCGTGGCCGAGACCCACGGCACTCTTGCGCGTCGCTCTTGCGAAAGATGGTGGTGAACGGTCCCTGTCTACCACCTGAGATCTCAAAGTTTGACGTTCGCAGAGTTGATGAGCGGATCTCTCGGCTGGCGACCTCTTTTGAGGAAAGTCCAGTCTATGTGCTGTTTTGTTGGTGATGATGGCGTGATCGTGCGTTTTGTTGATGCAACTTTTCGCGTAGATGACCCCTCCATTTACGTTCTGGCTCTCTCTTTGGCACACCGGCCCGCGACCTTCTCAACAATATGAGTCGACGGATGGGGGTAGATACGTCCCGGCAGCATCGCGACGCATTGAGCACCCGCCTTCGAGACTCCCCACGCCTTACGGGCGAGATGATCTGTCGCATCACCATCTAAAAATTACGATTCGCAATATCCTTGACATGTAAGAAATTGTGCAAGTACGCTCCGTTTTGCAGACGATGCTTGATTGGAATAACCAAAGCGCAGATGATCGAGTTGGGCGGTTACGCCTCGGCGCGGGATCTCTTTGGTGTGTCGGTTCAGGCGTTGTCCGGACTCTTGTTCGGGCAATCGCACGTGGTTTGAGTACCGGGGATGAAGAGGGGCACAGGACAAGGATTTGTGCCTGTGAAAACGTCGGATGAGGGGGAGTTCATTGAAATCAAGACTGAGCATGAGACTTGCAGGTGTCGCGGTCGTCGTATTGACCGGGGTCGGCACGGTTGCAATGCAGGCGGCGAACGCGTCGTCGAAAAAACCAAAAAATCCGTTTGTCGGTACGACGATTGACCTCGTCTCATCCGGCGGAGCCGGATCGAACCACGACCTGTTTGCACGTGCGGTGGCTCCGGGGATTGCCAGCTTCCTTCACGCAAAGGTCGATGTTGTCGACATGCCTGGTGGTGGACAGCTGCTCGCCTGGAACTACGTCAACCATGCCGTTCCAACGGGACTGGTTATTGGCACGATAGACGTTGAGGGCGCGCTTGCAAACCTCTGGGAGAAGGTCCCGAACAACAGCGTGAACCCGGCGACGGTGACGTGGCTGGGAGGGTACCCCGGAGAGGGAAGTGCTGAGGTGCTCTACGCCTCGAAAAGCGCGCCACAGCCGGTAGAGAGTGCGCTGACGAGCATCTACACATTGATCAAGGACCACACGGTACCGATCAAAGAGCTTGGATCCGTTGGTGACGTACCAGGTCCTCTGTTCTTCACGCTCTATCACATCCCGTCAACGGATTTGACCTCATATGGAAACGCCACCGATCAGCTTGCTGGAATTCAGCGCGGTGACGGTCCGACGACCGTGAAGTCCTGGGGTGGAGGATTCGCGACGTGGGCGACATCTGGTGGCGGAAAGGTGATCTTCTCCTTCTCGATGGATCACAAGTGGAAGGCGAACCCGCGGATTCCGACGCTTTATACACTGCTCAAGAAGGACCCACCAAAGGTAGGTGCGCCCGCGTTGGTCGCGGATGCAACCGCGCTTGATGCCGGAACCGGCATCTTTGGACCAGGAGGACTGACCAAGGCGGAGACATTCTGGCTCTCGGCTGCGATCCATGCCTCGGAAAATGGGGGCTTTTACAAGACTGCGATGACAAACGCCCGGATCCAGCTCGGATATGAGTCTCCCGCGGCGGAAAAGGCAGCCGTCAAATACGGCATTCAGGCGAAGACGATCGCTTTGTTGCGCAAGTACCTCCCGCTCAGCACTGGAATCGCCTCGTAACAAAGTTGGAAACCTCTCCGGGTCCCAGGCTCTCTATCGCCCGGGGCCAGGAGAGGTGCCCGTATCCGTGCTGGCCCATCTATGTCTCTGCCCGCACATACGCATCCTCCGCACGGAATATCTCTGGTTGAACAGGAAGGCTGGGGTCTATGCATTACATCAACGCGTTTGGGGCCGGCTGGGCAGATTTTGGTTCGCTCGCCGCGATCGGTGTCGTGGTCTTTGGCACCATCCTCGGAGTCATCGTGGGTGCGATTCCTGGACTGGGAGGCATTGTCCTGCTCGTCGTCTTGTTGCCATTTCTCTATAACGTCACGCCGGTCGTTGGCCTCGGCCTGTTGCTTGCCTCGCACTCGGCTATCTATTACGCGGGGTCGACAACAGCGATTCTGATCAATACCCCTGGCGCTCCAGAGTCCGCCGCGACGTGTCTCGATGGGTATCCGATGGCCCAGCGCGGCGAGGTAGGACGGGCGCTGGGAATATCTGCAGCGGCGACGACGTTTGGTGGCTGGTTTGGTGCCTTCGTCATGGTCGCGGCGATTCCGGTGATGTTGCGGATGGTGAATGTTTTCCACCCGCCGGAATACTTTCTCCTCGCGATCCTCGCGATTGTCGTGATTGGTCAGCTCCAAGCCGGCTCGGTAACCAAAGGTCTGCTCTCGGGAGGGCTGGGATATCTATTTGCCTTTGTCGGCGCCGCTGCGAGCACCGGTTCGCTTCGATTTACCTTTGGCAATCTGGGGCTTTATAACGGAATCAATATCGCGACCGCCGCAATTGGTCTTTTCGCAATCAGCCAGATGTACATCTTGTTTGCACAGAACGCGAAGGTGCACTCGGGAGGAAATGTTGTCTTGTCACGCGAGGTTCGCGCGCAGGTTCTCGTCGGTATCAAAGATGTCATCTCCCGACCGTGGTTGACGTTGCGATCATCGATCATCGGCGTTCTTGCCGGCGTCGTTCCTGGAATTGGCTCGACCGCGGCGAACTTTCTCTCCTATGGGCAGGCGATGCAGACTTCGAAGCACCCAGAGCAATTTGGCACGGGAATTCCCGAAGGGATCATCGCGCCCGAGGCCTCTTCGATCTCCAAGGAGGCCGGTTCGCTCATCCCGACGGTTGCCCTTGGAATTCCAAACGGCCCCGCGATGGCGGTTGTACTCGCCGCGTTCTCGATTCTCGGCCTCCAGGCGGGTCCGCCGATGTTGCAGGACCACCTTTCGCTGGTGTTCTGGATGGTGATTGTGCTCGCGGTGTCAAGTCTTCTCGCAAGCGTGGTGGGCCTTGCGATGGCACCGATACTTGGAAAGGTCACCCGGATCCCTGGCCGGACTCTCGTCCCGTTTGTCGTCTGTCTCGCCTCTCTCGGGGCCTTTGAGTCGACCGGAATCTACCTCCAGGTCTATCTGATGATCCTCATGGGTGGGGTCGGAGTCGCAATGCGTCGCTTTGGGTACTCCCTACCGGCGGTCATCGTCGGTCTGGTCCTTGGAGGCATTGCAGAGAACAATCTCGTGCTCACCTCGTCGATCTATGGCTGGAATTTTCTCAAACGACCACTCAGTGACGTGCTGATTGCATTGATCATCGCCGTGATTGCTGCGGGCATCCGCCACCGCCGCCGTCAGCAGCTAGCCGAGGCAGTGAAGGAGACCACGGTCGAGGGCGCGGATCTACCGACCAAGGAGCAGCTGAAGGTACTTCGATCGCGGCCCACTCCTTCGCGATCGTGGGGTGAACTTACCTTTGACATCATCTGGGTCGTGGGCTCGGCGCTTTATGTCATCCAGGGTCGCAAATATCCCAGTCCGGCGAACCTTGGTCCCGAGATCATCGGCTCCGCAGTGTTTGTCATCGGTCTTGTCCAGCTGATCGCCGGGTTCAGCCCGCGGTTTCGGCGGTTCACGGTGGGAGTTCCTGAACGAGCAGTGATGACCGCGGCTGCGCACAGTGCGAAGGTCAGTGCCAACCCGAGTCTGGTGCATGCAGTCGAGGAGCTTGAGCTCGAGGAGATCCGCCGGGTCGACGGCGATGTCGATGCCGCCGAAGGTACCTTTGGAGGCTCCGTCGCGGTCGACGTCAAGGCTCCGCCCGCTGCCTTTGGTGGAGGCGGCGGACTTGCACCTGGTGGTGGAGAGTACGGCGATGGGTCTCCGCCCGACGAGACCTGGCAAGAGGAAAGTCATATCCACGGAAGAAAACATGAGGCCATCTATCTTTGGATTGCCTTGCTCGGAGCATTCACGCTGACCGCATTCATTGGCATTTTGGGCTACGAGATCGTGGACCCGATCTTTGTCTTTGTCTATCTACTGGTGCTCCGCCGCTGGTCGCTGAGGAGCAGCGTCCTCGCAGGCTTGATCATGTTTGGGATCGCCTATGGAGGGGTGAGCGTGCTCCATCTCGGAAGGCCGCCTGGGTTCTCGCTATAGAGGACAAGGCGACTCTGACGGCTCGGCGATTGCAAAGAGGTCTTTTCGAAAGGGCTGTCTCGGTCTCACGGGCAATATTCAAAGGAGGTCATTGAGATGATCGACGAAGGGCTTGAAACCCAAGGCATCGTGGAAGATCCCACTGCTCAGAGATTCACGTTGAAAGATGCACCGACTTTGTCTGCGGGCCGATTCGACAGTGTGCTCGCAAAGACGGAGGGATTCGCCGCGCGGGTCAAGGTTTACGCAGAGGGTGGCGAAAATGCGTCGCATACGCATCTTCGGGAAGACCACCTTTTTCTCATACTTGCCGGACAGGCAACCTTTCATCTGGGTCGCGACGGCGAGGAGGAGATTGTCGCGAATCCCTATGACGGGGTGTTTTTGCCAAGGGGAGCTTTCTATAGGTTCTTGAGTTCTGGTGACGAGAACCTCGTGATGTTCCGCGTCGGTGGCTTCGACTCCGAGGATCGGATGCGCGTCGGGCCTGATGGGAGCCCGCTTCACGGACACAGCAAGAAGAACAATCACGTCGATGGCGTGGTCGTCGCTGGAAGACACTTCGAGAATTAGCAGTTCCGGTTCAGTATCTACTCCCAATCAGTTAGGAAAGCTCAGACTGTGATGATTTCGGCGATCGGGTCGGCAACAGCCGCGTACCAGATATCGCTCGCGTGCGTGTGATGAACTACCGCACCTTTGGTCGTACCGGGCTTATGGTAAGCAGTCTCGGCCTCGGTGGTGGTGGCGCGAGCAGACTCGGCCTCGCGACCGGGTCGAGTGTTGACGAGGTCCGCAGACTCATCCAGCGTTCATTCGAACTTGGGGTGAACTATTTCGATACCGCGGATAACTACGGGACAGAAGAGGTACTCGGCCAGGCGCTCGCGGAACACCGCAACGAGGTGGTGTTCTCGTCAAAGGTCTATCCGCGCCTTGAAGATGGATCACTCTTGGCGCGCGAAGAGCTGCGTCCGGCGCTCGAGGCATCGCTCAAAAGACTCAGTGTCGACGTGCTCGACGTGTATCACCTGCATGGCGTGAGCCGAAAAGACTACGAGTACTGCCAGACAGAGCTCGTGCCCGAGCTGGTGCAGCTGAAAGATTCGGGACTCGTGCGATTTCTCGGCATCTCCGAGCGCAACAGCTCGGATTCGACACACGCAATGCTCCAGCTGGCGCTCGGTGATGACATCTGGGATGTCGTCATGGTGGGGTTCAATCTGTTCAATCAGTCGGCGCGCGAACAGGTATTGCGTGATGCCATCCGCAACAACGTGGCGGTCGAGGTCATGGCCTCCGCTCGGAACCAGTTCAGTCGTCCTGAGCTCTTCGTCGAGGATCTGGTTCGCCTCGTGGAATCAGGAGCTGTAACCGTTGAAGGATTTGAACGCGACAATCCTTGGGGTTTTCTCGAATCACTCGGATCTGACGTCGCGCTGACCGACATCTCATACCGGTTTGCCGCGCATGAACCTGGCGTGCATGTCGTTTTAGTGGGAACGGGCAATATCGCGCATCTTGAGGAGAACATCAAAGCCTTCAATGCGGGCGAGCTCCCCAGTGAGGTGACGAGACGGCTGATCGCAATGTTTGGACATCTTGCCAATACCGTTGTTGTGCCAGGGCGCGTGCTGCGACCCGAATAACGAATCAGGGCTCAAAGGTCCTACGCGTTTCCGAGCCTGAAGAGGTGTTCGAGCCCGATCGACGAGACTCCGACCAAGATCCACAGCATCGCGCCGAGGACGAGCGGTCTCATCCCTGATTGGTATATATCGCGCGCACGCGTCGAGAGGCCGATCGCGCCAAGCGCGATGGTGATCAGGATCTGCGCGGTCTTGTTGAGGTCCGAGTGCCACTGAAAAGGAACAATGCCGATCGTGTTTGCGGTGACCGTCACAAGGAACCAGCAGATGAACAGCGGAAGTGCACCATGCACAAGTCGCAGCGTGAACGAACGTGAATTGTTCTGATGGAGTTTTCGAGCCGATCTCATTCTCAAGAGGCCGAGGGTGATCGATATCGGGATGATCATCAGCGTCCGTGTGAGTTTCACCACCACGGCGGTTGAGGTGGCGCCGTGGCCAAAGATCGATGAAGCGGCGACTACCGATGATAGGTCATTGATCGCGGTGCCGGCCCACAGGCCAAAGCCGTGCGGCGAAAGATGCAGCAGATGGCCAAGTGAGGGAAAGGTGAGTACTGCGACGACATTGAAGGCAAAAATTGTCGCGATCGCGTAGGAGACATCAACCGCGGCGGCGCCGATCACGGCATCGGTCGCGGCTATTGCAGATGCGCCGCATATTCCAGTGCCGACTCCGATCAGTGTGCGCAGGTCTCGGTTGATGCCGAGGGCGCGCCCGATGAGTGGAGCTCCGATCAACGCGACCGCGAGCGAGCCAAGCAGCACCGGTAATGAAGAGGCACCAGTGGAGAGCACCTCGCGAAACGAGAGTCCGAATCCGAGGATGACGATCGAACTCTGCAAGACCGTCCTGCCGGCGAATTTGAGCCCTGGACGAATATGCTCGGCGAGCGGATGGGTGCTTGCAATGACGATGCCAAGCACAACGGCAAAGACCGGTGCTCCGACGGTTGGCGCAAGGTGTCCAAGCAACGTCGCGACAACGGCAACGGCGAGCGCAAGCCCGAGTCCAGGCGCAATGCCCGTGATCTTGTCGCGGCTCCACAAGACTGGGCGAGCGCGACCCGGGCTTTGAGGAGCGTCGGCGTTGTGCTTGGAAAGACTGAGCATTCCCAAGTGTCGGTTGAGATCATGCTTGGGAAAAGGTGGCAAAACAGTGTGGGGGTATAAGGTTACGTTATGCCTTTGCGTGAGCCGGTTCCCGATCTCCGCTCTCTCGATCTGTTGCGCAGCGTGGCCGAACTCGGCTCGATCCGCAGGGCCGCGCAGGCGCACGGGGTGAGTCAACCGGCCGCGAGCACCCGTCTTCGATCCCTCGAGCACGCACTCGGACTTGGACTGCTGGATCGGTCGGTGGGGAGAGCCCGTCTGACCGCGGCGGGTGTCGTCGTTGTCCAATGGAGCGAGGCGTTGCTGACGGATGCGCAGAATCTTCTCCTTGCGGTGACGGCCGCCCGGTCAGAGGGAAGGACACAGCTGCGCATCATTGCCAGCATGACGGTCGCGGAATATCTCGTTCCCGAATGGTTGAACTGGCTTCGACGCAGTGATCCCGATGCTGTGGTCTCGTTGCAGATGGGAAACTCCGAGCACGTTGTCGAAACGATGCGGGCGCGCGGGGCAGATCTTGGGTTCATCGAAGGTTGGAGCGTTCCGGGTGAGTTCGGATCGAGTGTGATCCGCAGCGATGACCTGCTCGTTGTCGTGGCGCCCTCGCATCGCTGGGCGGGCGTCAAGCGACCGGTAGAGATCTCCGAGTTCACAGCGACTCCACTGGTGCTTCGGGAGGTGGGTTCTGGAACACGCGAGGTTCTCGAGCGCGAGCTCACCGAGCTTGGTCACCATGTCGTTCCACTGGTGGAAGTCGGCTCCACGACGGCAATCAAAGCCGCTGTCGCGTCGGGGATCGGGCCGGGAGTTCTCAGTCGACTTGCTGTGAGTTCCGATCTCGCCGAGGGCAAGCTTGTCGCGGTAGCAGTACGTGGCCTCAACCTGACGCGATCGATCCGGGCGATCTGGCCGAATGATCAACCTCCGACAGAGCTGGCGCGTCGGCTCCTTCGACACGTCGTCGCACCTCGGTGAGACTCCTCTGTCTTTCGTGGAGATATCCGCTCGATCAAGTCTTTCGATGCAGATCACTACGTCGTTGGAGTTTCGCGACATATTGCGCGCCGCTTTGGAATCGCGACCTGGCCAGTGCTGAGTTTGTATCGGGAGCACACGTCCTCGTGTCGGCGTAGCTGGCGAATGGTAGCCCTGCTTGGATGTTGATGAGTGTCGGTGATGCCGGCGGTTCGGGCGAGGTGTGGTGTGAGTTCACAATTACGGACGGTGTGACAACGCAGGTCGGACGCTTCGATCTTGTCAGAGGCTATGGCGCGTGGGACGTTCCACTCCATGCCGGGCGACCAAGGGACATTCGACGGGTCTCGTCGATGCAGGTGATGTAACGCTCGTCACGGCTGATCTCGCCGGGTGAGGTGCGGGCATGTAGACATCAATGTGCAAAGAGAGTGATCCAGATGGTTCGATTCTGCGTACAACAGAGTGGAAGGGAACATCGGGTCGAAGAGCAGCTGGTGGATACAACAACATCGACGAGGGAGGCGGGAGGATGGCACAGGTGAGAGGGGGAGAAAACACGGGACCTCGGGTGGGGCGGGTATTCCGGGTTCCCGACACGGGTTTGGTTGCGGTGGTCGCACTTGCGCTCGTGGTAAGCGGATGCGCATCTGCAGCGGCGCCTCAAAAGACAGTCCAGAGGGCGAGTCACAAACCCACCACCGTCGTGATCTCGACGGCCAAGAATGCCTCGCTCGGGACACTTCTTGTCGCTCAGAAAAAGACGGTGTACACGCTGAAACCGACCACGGTGAGTTGTAGCGCCGCGTGCATCAGTGTCTGGCCGGAGGTGACACTTCCCAAGGGTGTGCTGAAGGCGACAGCGGGAGCAGGGATCAATGCTGCAAAGCTTGGATCTGTCGTGCTGGCCGGAGGAATCCGGCAGGTGACCTATGCGGGCAAGGCTCTCTACTGGTTCAGCGCGGATAGCGCGCCTGGGCAGGTGAAGGGCAACAAGTTAACTGATCAGTGGGGCACCTGGTCGGCGTACGTGACGGCCAATGCTCCCAAAAGCTCATCTACGAACGTTGCGACGAACTCTCACCCAACGACGACCGTCGTATCCGGATCGTATGGCTATTGAGCAAGATCTGAGGCGAACAACGTGGTGATGGACTAACTCGGCTGTGTTGGTGTTACTGCCTGTCTACGGTATGGTCCGCTTGACGAGCTGATCACCCAGCGCAGTGGGGGGATCTTCGCAATGAGCTTCGCGATGGAAGACAAGATCCCACCGAGTATCAGCCAACCGATGATCACGATGACCGATCCGATGGCAAGTCCGACGATGACATCACTTGGATAATGTGCTCCGACGTAGACCCTTGCAAAGGCGATGAGCAGCGCGAACGCGCTACTGACGACGGCAATGATCCTGACTATTTTTGAGGTGTAGCGCGCGATGATCCACAGTCCAGCGGTCGCGGCTCCTGCAGTGATCGCGTGGTCTGAGGGAAATGAGGGATCGTGCGAACGGGCAACGAGTGTCTCGATGCCCGCAAGCACGGCATAGGGACGGGCGCGGTGCACAGCGGCAACGATCATCTGGTTGATACCCACCGCCGCGACGGTTCCAAATGCAGCCCAGACCGTTGCCGCCACTGCTCGTGGGGCATTCGGGCTGTGGCGTGCCGAGCGCCAGGCGAGGAGAACGAGGAGCGCAAATACTCCTACGCCGTAGACGGCGAGGAACTTCATCACCGGGTGAGCCCATGGGGTCTGCACGGCGAAGCGATTGATGTCAAGGAACCAGCTGGTATCGATGGTTGTCTCTCCTCGGCAGGGGTCTGTTTTGCAGCGATGTTAGGTGAGAACGACCCAATTTACCTGCCGCGCTCTGTCCGCCAGGGGCCATTGGCGGCCCTGATACCCGAATGCGCCCGCCTCTCGTGTTGAGACAGCTCGCGCTGTCGGTCATGGGCGTGATTTTGTCGCGCCGCTCTTCTCTGGTGATTTTGCTCAAGCAGCTGGGTAATCACCCGCGGCCCAGCTCGGTCGTTCACCTGCAACTACCGACGCCTCGTGGCCCAACAGTGCCTTTTTCAGATCGAGGCCACCCGCGTACCCGGTCAACGCCCCGTTTGCACCGATGACGCGGTGACAGGGAATGATCAGCGCAATCGGGTTCACATGATTGGCCATACCGACGGCCCGCGGGGCCTTGGGGCGATTGATCGCAGCCGCAACCTCTCCATAGGTCGCTGTCGCGCCGTATTCGATCTCGCAGAGCGCGTTCCAGACCGCGCGCTGGAACTCGGTGCCTGATGGTGCGAGCATAACGGTGAACTTGGTGAGTTCACCGGAGAAATAGGCGGCGAGCTCGTCCGCTACGGGCTTGAGCAATCGGTCGTCTCGAATGTAGGGGCGAGTGGTTTTCTCAAACGGCGCACCCGCGGGGAGATGGAGTTCGACAAGAGAAGACCCGTCACTCACGACCAGCAACTCTCCGACCGGCGTTGTGACGATCGAGAAGAACCGCTCTTCATTTGGTAGGGCGAACCTCGAGTGATGCGCGGGTCCTCGCTCTGTGGATTGTATGACCCTGTTCATGTAGACCTTTCCTTGAGTGTCGTTGTGTCGTGTTGGGAATGTGCGTTCCACAGGTGGATCAGGCCATAGGAGCGCCAGGGTCGCCACGCCTTGGCGTAGCCAAGCGCGCTTTTCTTGTCCCCAAGATGGCCGAGACCTTCAAGCGCTCTTCGCACTCCGAGATCGCTTTCGAGAAACGCGTCGGGATCTCCAAGCCCACGCATGCGGATATAGGACGAGGTCCATGGCCCGATCCCGTTGATGCGTTCGAGGTCCGTAGCGACGCGATCGCGTTCTGTACCAGAGCTGAGATCGATTGTTCCATCGGCAATCGAGCGGGCAAGCGCGAGCAGCGTCTCGCAGCGAGAACGTGGCATGGGAAGATCGATTGCATCGAGTCGGGCGAGTTGTGCTGACGTCGGAAATGCGTGGGTGAGTGATCCAAACGGCTCGGCAAGTGGTTCGCCGTATCTTGAGACGAGGTGGCCTGTGAGTCGTCGCGCCGCTGCGACCGATACCTGTTGTCCAAGTACCGCGCGAATTGCCAGTTCCTCTGCGTCGACATGTCCTGGGAGTCGCAGACCTGGTGCCGATCTGACAAGGTGGCCAATACATGGATCGTTGCGAAGCGCATCGACGATCGCGAGTGGATCTGCGTCAAGGTCAAACAGTCGCCGGCATCGTGTGACCGCTGAGGTCAAATCGCGAAGATCGTCGAGCCAGAGTTTGACTCCGATCGTGGAATCTTCGAGCGAAAGCGTCGAACGGGAGCATTCGAGAATCGCTAACCCATTCGGTAGACGCAGCACCCTCCGATAGACCGAGTCATTGGCCTCCTCAAGTCCCGCGACCGCCCTTGTTGCAAGGAACCCAAAGAGACTCTCGAGCTCGAATGGTTGGCGAAACGCGAGGCGAAGTTCGATCGCTCCGGATCCACTGGCTGGGTTAGTTCGAATGGTGCGGCACTGGCGGATCTCGCTTGGGGTCTGGGCAAATATTGCCTTGGTGGTCTCATTGAACTGGCGGATCGAGTGAAAACCCGCGGCAAAGGCAATCTCGCTCATCGGAAGGTCAGTCATCTCAAGGAGCATTCGCGCGCTCTCACAGCGTTGCGCACGGGCGATCGCGAGAGGACCGGCGCCGAGTTCACGAAAAAGCTGGCGAAACACCTGACGCTCGCTGTATCCAAGCCGTCTGGCAAGCGCACCGACTCCCTCGCGGTCGACAACACCCTCTCCGATGAGCCGCATCGCACGCCCGGTGATGTCGGCTCGCAGGTTCCATTCTGGGGATCCCGGAGAGGCGCCCGGACGACAGCGCTTGCAGGCTCGAAAACCCGCACCCTGTGCAGCTGCAGAGGTTGGAAAGAAAGAGACATTGCGCGCGAGGGGCGTCTTTGCGGGACAACTCGGTCGACAGTAGATGCCAGTTGTCCTCACGGCGGTGAAGAACATTCCGTCAAATCGCGACTCGCGACCCTGTATTGCTCGATAACACTCCGAAGCGCTGAGCACCTTGTCACCTTGGCACGTTTCGGCGCCGTCAGCTAGCGGAATTTGGACATTGCAATCGAGCCAAAAGAAAGAGGGCAAGGGCGAAACATCCGCCCTTGCCCTCAACCGGAGGAGTTGACTCCCCACCGGAGTGGTGACCGTTCGTTACGGCGTGTGCTTTGCCGCAGCTTGATCGATCACCTGGAAAGCCGGTGTGGTGCTGGTCAAGGTGGTGAGGTCAACATTCTTCTTTGCGCGAAACTTGACGATGCCACGGCCGGCCACAAAGGTCGTGTGGTCAAGGATTACCTTGGTTTTGGCGTTAATTGTAAAGGTCAGCGGCCCGAGTGCCTCAAGTGCCGTTGCGTCCCTGTTCGCGCTCGTGACGGTGATCGTCACAGAACTATAACTAATCTTTCCAGCGCCCGAACCTGACCCTGTTGAACCTGACCCTGTTGAGGAGGCTGTGAGATTACTGAGCGATCCGTGCAGTACGAACATCACGGTCGGAGGCGTGCCCTTGTGTGAATTCGCGTTGGCGGTTACCTCGTTATGGGTGGTCACCGGCTTCGAGGCGAATGCGGCCGTTGGGATGGCCGCAAGCGACAGCGCCGCTGCAGTTGCTAAAAAGAACTTTCGCATTTGATTCTCCTATTTTGTGTGTTGATTGTGTTGTGTATTGGTTAAAAAGTGCTGGTGTGTCTGTTGGTCATAAGGTTGTCTGAACAGTCGACACCCCCTTCCCACGGTCAATCGAAGTCGAGAGGCTCGTCGATGCTGATCTTGGCGTGCTTTTCACTGGCGTCGACGACGTTGGGGCCTTGGTCGTCCGTCTCTTGGTGCGGACCCGCTTTGCGTGCCGGGATGGAATCGGCGAGGCCGCTTTGTAAGCGCTCGATCGGCCGGTGGCGTTCGTCGTAACGTTCGATTGCTTGGCGTTGGGGGTCGCGGGCGTCTTTGGCGATCGTGAGGTATTTGCTCCCTGGTTGGAATTGCTCGAGTGTCGAACCTTTCCACTTGCGATCGAGCCCTGGGACGTTGTCGACGAATGTGACGGGCCCTTTGTCCGTGCAACGCCCGAGGCGCCTGGAAGACCACGTCCGGCCTGATCGACGAGGCCCTGACAGTAGGCGAGCACGGTTTCGTTCTGACCTGAGGCAATCTTTCCAAGACGAGCTCGCTCTGACACCGTCGCGGTGTTCCTGGTCGAACGCAGACCATTTGTCCCAGACTGGTAAAGGTATGCCTTGCAGAGCCCAATCGTGCCTGTGGTGTTCTTTGTCTTCGCTGAGCCCGTCGCGACGGAGGTCGCATTCCCAGCCGCGCGCGCCCCGTTCGAGCTCTGTGGGTCGGGAAGTGAGATTCCGAGATGCGAAAGACCGTGGGAGACGGCGCGCTGGACTGGAACGGGGAGTGATCCTGTTGCCGCTGCGGCTGCGAGTCCTCCGGTGAGCATCAGTGCTGTCGTGGCTACAGCAACGCGCCCCGAGGGGAGACGACGGATGCGAGCGAGGTAGGTCGGTGACGCCACCGGTCCAAGCTGTGCCGAGCGTCGCACCTCGTTCGCGATGGAGGCTACGAATGCCTGGTCGACTGCGGGCGAAGTCCCCTGAACGGGAGCCCTGGCGACCCGGATCAGGCCAGCCAGCTCCTTTAGCTCTTTGGGCGCATCGTCGGGATCAAGAGCCCCCGAGAGCAGCTGTTCGCCGTCGAAGGCGTCTGGTGTTTTCATCTCACTAGGTACATCGGAATCGCCGGCAGATTCGTTACATCTTGGGAGAAAACTCCTTCAAAAGCCGGGCAAGTGCACGGTGTTGGAGGACCCGAACGGCCCCGGGACTGCGGCCGGTGACCTTGGCGACCTCATCGGAGCTCAGACCAGCCACGACGCGCAAGATGATCACCTCGGCCTGACTCTCGGGCAGTCTTTCGACGAGGCGGTCGATTGCCTGTTGCGAGACGATCGCTTCGATGACGTGCTCGGCAACGTCGTCGGAACTTCGGGCGTCGTTGGCTTCACCAAGCGGCACGGAGGTTGCCCGACGGCCTTGTTTTCGGTAGTGGTCGACGACGCGTCGCCGGGCAATGGTGAACAAAAGCGCACGAAATTCAGAGATCGAGCCAGAAAACCCGGGAAGACGCTGCGCGATAGCGAGCCACGTCTCCGACGCGAGATCGTCTGCAACATCTCTCGCCCGGTAGGAGAGGAATCGGAGGAGATCGGGTTGGATCGACTGGAACAATACGGCAATCGCCCATTCGGCTCCTCCTCGCGCGGCCTCGAGGGCCTCGTCGATCTTGGACTCATCCATGGTGAAAGTTTCGCATGCGGGTTGTGTCACAACGTCTCGTTTCGATCAAGATGTTCAACACGTCAATGAAGTTAACGGTGACAGCTCGCCTGGTGTTGAGTCACAACTCGCCTCTCACCCGTCCAGTTTCGATGAATGTGACAGTCAATTTGTCATCTGCCCTACCGAGCGGGGTGTTGAAGATCAATCCGGCGAATCGGCGGAAATCTCCGGTGGGGGCCCACGCGAATTTCGTAAGGGGCCTGATTTTTCGGTGCCGGTAGGTTGTCTCGCTTCACGATCGATCTCCCAGCGTGTAACGATAGGGGAGGTCATGCCAGATTCCTCGAAGCGTTCGACCAATCGAGTGACGCAAGAGATCTACCCCTTGATCTCCGAGGTACTCGATGGCCGCTACCGACTCGACTCTGTTCTTGGTAGCGGTGGAATGGGCGCGGTCTATCGCGGATTCGATACTCGCCTTGGACGGCCGGTGGCAGTAAAGGTTCTGCACGGAGCCGAGCACGCTGACGAGGCCCGGTTCGCCGCAGAGGTGAAGACCTTAGCCCAGTTCGCCCATCCAAATCTCGTGCGTCTGTTAGATGCGGGCGAGCTTGGCAGTCGCGCCTATCTCGTCATGGAGATCATCGAGGGCCCGACGCTCGCGCAGCTGCTGGTTGAAGGTCCACTTGAGTCCGTCGATGTCGCGCGCATCGGAGTTGGAGTTGCATCTGCATTGGATTACGTGCACGCGCATGGCGTTGTGCATCGCGACATCAAGCCTGCGAACGTTCTGATCGACCAACGTGGCGCGGCACATCTGACGGATTTTGGAATCGCGCAGCTCATTGACACCACAGGCATGACCGCGACGGGAATGACGCTTGGGACCATCGCCTATCTTGCACCGGAGCAGGCACAGGGGACGCGGGTTGGTCCTCCAGCGGATGTCTACTCGCTTGGGCTCGTCCTGCTCGAGTGCTTAAGTGGGCGGCGCGCCTTCGAGGGTACTGCCTCCGAGGTGGCCATCGCCCGCCTTGTGCGCTCCCCGTCGATCCCGAACGAGTTGGGCCAGCGGTGGCAAGAGATCCTCACACAGATGACGCGCCGCCACCCATCTGATCGGCTTACGGCTGAGCAGGTGGTATCGATGCTCTCTGAGCGACACTATGGTTCGGTCCTTCCCAGCGCTCTCGCACTTGGCGCTCTCGCGAGCGATGTAACCGTTCCGATGCACTCCGTCGGAGTCGCCAAGACGGAGCGGCTCGTACTTAGCAAGACCGCGATGTCGTTCATGGCTCTGCCAGGGTTCGCCAAACTGAGCGCACGGAGCAAAAGAGTGATGCGAGACTATCCTCGGAATCTTGGGATCGCTGCTGGCCTTTTAGCTCTTGGACTGCTTGTCGGACTGATCCTTGCCGGAGTTGTCTTTGGATCGAATTCCAAACGTCTCAATCTGGCTCCGACAACCACGCTGCACACGACAACCACGCTGCACACGACGACGACGCTGGCGCCTTTGAACATATCTCAAGTATCAAGTGACCTCGTTGCTCAAATTGGAACGGGCGAGACCAATGGAACTATTGCGAAACCCACCGGGCGTATGCTCGTCACGCAACTTCAGCCTCTGCTTTTTGCCCCGACGGGTGGTTCAAGCCCGCAGCAGGTTCAACAATTTGACCAGTTTGTGTCGAGCTTTGACCAAGGTGTGGTGAATGGGCAGATCGTTGGAGCTGCGACGGTGAATCAACTCACCGGTTCGATTAGCGCTCTCGCGCAGGCACTTCATACGACGGTGCCAACGACCACAACGACGGTGCCAGTAATCCCAGGTGGCCCGGGGGACAACGGTCATGGCCATGGAAACGGCAACTGATCGTCGCGAACATACTGTGTAACTCGGGAGCGTTTTTTCGGCTGCGGTGGTCAGAGTCTTGCGTGATGAACGTGCGAGATGCGCGGGACCGACCACAGGGCAGTTCCTCGATCTCCCATATCCGAGGTGCATTTTCAATACGGTCCTGCTGAGGAGGTCTCTTCGGGCCAGATCATCGAGATCATCGGTCCCACCGGCACAAAAAAGACAGTGATCGTCAATCATTTGGTGCGTCTCTCTGCAATCGATTCGGGTGAGGTCTTCACCGACGGAAAGTATTCGCGCGCGCTCACCCGCGACGAGGTGCGCTCGGAGGAGGCGAACCCGCCCCTGTCCACAGGGACAGGGGCGGGAAAGGGAGGGGTACCTATCGCCTCTTCACTGAGGGACCCTGGGCGAGCGTTGCTGCGCCCAGGGTGCTCGCGAAGGCCTGCGGAACTGGATATCTGCCAAGCACGAAGTTGAGGATCGCAACATGTTGCATCTCAACGGGTTGAATCGTCGCTGCGGTCTCAATTGCTTGGTGGACTCCGAGCACGTCGATCGCCTCGAGATAGGTCGCCGAGGCTGCCTCTTCGAGTGAGAGCGCGAGCAGTGCGACGCCGGGAACATCGGTCACCTTGGAGAATGCCTTGGCAACGGAAGCCCCGATCACCGCATTCGGAGCGGTGATCTTGTCATAACCCGCTGAGCTGATGATTGCGTTCCATGCGGCCGCGTGGTCCTTGTGCTGGGCCATCGCGGTCTTAACGAAGTTTGCGAGCGCGCTCGGAACCGCTCCGAGCTTTCCCGTCGTAGCCGCGGAGAGCGCGGAACCGTAGGTCGACACCGCGAGGTTCTCAAGACTCGCCGCGAGCGCAGCGACACGGACATCGAGCGGAGCTGAGGTCGCTTTGCGACCGACCAGCGCAGGCGAGTCGGTTCGCATCAGGCGCGGCAGCGTTGACGCTCCTGCTCCTGTTGTCGCAACGAGCAGGCCACCGGCGGCGAAGAGCGAACTCCGGGTGAGAAAGTTTCTTCGCGAGAATCCTTCACGGATCTGTTCAGGTGTCTGGGACGGGTTCCATGAAGTTCTCGTCGCGTGCATGTTCGACAATGTTTCGTAATGGGCATCATTCAGATCAGAGGTGAGCGAGGTGAGTTCAGCCTCCGAGATCTGCATCTGCGTTGCATCCTTGTGTGAATTTCTCATCGAATTGCTCCTTCAGTCTTTGGGCGGGCGCCCGAAATTGGATAAAAGGCCGCAGGGAAACCGACGCTTCCAGCGACAGCAGGTAGTGCGGTCAAAGGTGACGGAGGGAGCGCAATGAGTGCTCCGTCATTGGCACCGAGAAGTGCCTGGACCGCGCGCAGGATCGAGACGTGTTGAGCCTCGACACCCATGATGCTTGCGGTGAGCTTGCGTGCATTTATATTGCGCAGTGCTCCGGTCGTTGCCACATAGGTCTGCGTGGCCCCATCTTCAAGCTCGATCGCGAGAGCGACCACTGCCGCCGCACTTGTCAGAGTCGGCTCTGCCCTCTTGACAACCTTCAACAAGACGGGATCTGGCTTGGTCTGGGGCACTCCGCGCAGTCGCCTGGTTGCCGCGGCAAATGCCGCTTCATGCTCCTTGTGCTGTGCAAGGGTCTCTTTGACAAAAGCCTTGACCACGCCGTTTGCTGACGATCCGCCGATGAACGGGAGCGTGAGCGCAAGCGTGTACGTGGCAACTGCGAGATTCTCGATCGACTGGTTCGTCTGGAGGATCTGGATATCTGTCGAGGTCGAGGCAAAACTTGCCGTCTCGCTCAACGCAAGCATCGCGGCACCCATCCCAGCCGCCGCTCCGACGCCGACGAGGTTGCGCCGAAGATTTTCCGAGCGACGTTCGGCGAATTCGCGATTCTCGCCCTCGGCCATCTCGCCGCTTGCCCGGCTTTCAAGTCCGCTTTCGACGAATTCGTCGATCAACTCGTTCGTCGATCGCATTGCGTCTGCATGGGTGTCTCGTGATTCCTCGATGAGCTCGTCGAGGCGATGTTCGTCTAATGCCATTGCTCTTTCTCCTTTGATCTAATCGGTGTTGTCGTTTTCGGAATAGCTGAACAGTTCGGTGCAGCGTGGGGGTTTGGATGATCTGTGGAGCTATGGCCTTACCGTGATCACCCCCGTCATGAAGTTGTGGATGTCGCAGAAGTAGGCATACGAACCCGGCGTCTTTGGCGCGCGGATGACGGCGCGGTCACCGGGGCCGATGTTTTTGGAGTTGAACATCAAAGAGGTTCCCGACCTTGTCGTTTCTGTCACCGAGTGGGCGACGGAATCTCTGTTGATGATGAGAATCTCTTCACCGGGTGTCACCGTGATGTGTGCCGGTACGAAGGCAAAATTTGCGATCGTGATGGTCCTTTCGTTCACGACAGAAGGTCCGGTTGCAGTCGCTGGAACCGAGCTAGACCGCACGTTTGCGCCAGCGATCATGGACAGCGTCACGAGCATGCCGATCGCAACGACGAGTATCCGCACAAGGCGTGTCGTACCGACGAATCGCGAATGTGCGATCTTCGACCGGGTGTTGTGATGGCTGATGGCCACCTCCACGAGAAGTGCGAACGCGAAGAGTTCGACAACCTCGGAAACGATGCCCGCCGGTGTCGATACCTCATGGAATCCAAAGATCCCGATCGTCCGGCTCAGCAGATAACCCGCCAGTGTGCCAAGGATGAAGCCGGCGCCAGCTGCGCTGAGCAGTGCGCGATCTTGGAACACGAGCGTCAGACCGAGGCCGATCGCCGCGACCGATTGGACAAAAAAGAGCGGTCCTATCGTTGCGATCAGGCGATAGCCGGTGAGATAGAGATCGAGGTGAATCGCTCCAGAGACGACAAGTGCCGCCGCGCCCGCGAGACGGAGCCACCGGCGAGTTGCCTGGGAGATATTTGCGCTCATGCCTTATCTACGGAGCCAAGTCCGTTCTGGATGTCTCTGACCGGAGTTGACCTTCTAAAGGCGACGCTTCGTCCCGATCGATCGGAAGATCCACCGCGCGATGTGCATAGGTCCCGGCATTTGACCGGGTCCGAACGCGTGCCGTTCTCATTGTGTCTGTGCGTTGGCGATCAAAGATCGGAGAGATTCTCTGCCAGAGACATCCAGATCCGTTTGCTGATCCGAAGAACACCATGAGGACGACGGATGTGATCGCTTATCCCCATTGGCGAGGCCGGTGGCGGTAACGACCTTGTCGGGCAACCGGTTTCACGGTTGAGGTCGTCACGATCTGAGTCAGAGACGCTGGCCAGAACATCACTGTCGGAGGGCGAAATCGATGGGCATTCTTGATCCCGCAAAGCTTGCGGTTGTCTTTGTCATCGCGTTCTTGGTTCTTGGACCAGAGCGTCTTCCGGGGATCGCGCGAAGACTCGGTTCGACCGTGCGTCAGATCAGTGAATTTCGAGAAGAAGCTGCACGCGAGATCCGCGAATCGGTTGGCGGGGTCGATATTGCATCCGTGGCAAGACTCGCGCCCACTCAGCTCGCATCACGGTTCATCGACGACCTTGTCGCTGGAGAGGGCGCCCTCGCACCTTCGACCGTGTCGCCAGGGCCGCTCGAGTCGGCGGTCGAAGATCCTCGGAACCCGGTGAGTGCACCGCGGCACAAGGTTGGCCTCGATCGGATTCTCGAGCTCATCGAACCCACAGAGATCGCTCAAAGTTCGAAAAAACTCGACCTTTCCAGTTCTGTTGTGAATCGCGACAACGTGTTGATGAATTGAGATGGGCATCAGCGCGATGTTGAACGGTGGTCAAAAGACCGAGCGACCGGTGACGCAGATGATGAGTCTGCACGCGCACCTCGCCGAGCTTCGAAGTCGTCTGATGGTCTGCGTTGGTGCATTCGCGTCCGCAATGGTGATCGCCTACCTGCTCTATGGCGAGGTGCTGTCGTTTCTCGAGCGTCCCTACTGCGCGACGATCGGACGTGCAGACACCTGTGCGCTCTATGTTACCGGGCCGCTTGATGCGTTTGCCGTGCGGATGAACGTGACCGCCTATGGTGCACTGATCTTGAGTTCACCGGTGATCTTCTACGAATTGTGGAATTTTGTGACTCCGGGACTTCGTGCAAGCGAACGCAGATACGCGCTGCCATTCGTCGCTGCGATGTCGATGCTGTTCCTCACCGGTTCTTTTGTCGCGTGGACGACGTTTCCCCACGTCATGTCCTTCCTTCACGGCGTTGGAGGTCCTGGCATACGTGACATCTTCACCCCGGACCGATACATCGGCCTGATCTGTTCGTTGATGGCAATCTTCGGACTGGTCTTTGAATTTCCAGTACTTTTGGTTTCGCTCGAGATTGCAGGCGTCGTCACTCCGGCGCGGCTTGGGAGTCTCCGCCGGATGGCGATCGTTGCAATTGTGGTTCTCTCCGCGGTGATCACACCGAGCTCGGACCCGTTTTCGATGCTTGCGATGGCACTCCCGATGCTTGTCTTTTATGAGGTCTCGATCCTGATCGGCAGGATCTTTGAGAGGCGTCGAAGATAACTGGAGAGGTTTTGATCCAACGCTGGGATCTGATCCGTAATAGGGGTAGAGAGTGCCAACTCGTGGCATGACAGAGAAGAGGGAGTCATCATGAACGCAGGACTGCTGGCGAACGTGCTTGGGCCCGACGGGCTGATTGTGGTTATCGTTGTCGGAGTCGTGCTCGTGTTCGGCGGCGCAAGGATCCCAAAGCTTGCGCGCGGCCTTGGGAGTGCCTCGCATGAGTTCAAAAGGGGACTCGCCGAGGGAGACCGCGACGCGAGCACGTCAGCGAGCGCTTCGGCTCCGGGTTCGCCCTCGAACTAGGCATCCACAGCCTTCTGTAGTACTTCAAAACGCGTGAACGGGCGGTCGTGGGAGCACTGAGCTGACCGCGTGCAGTGCGATAGGTCTTCGAACCGCGCGGTCAAAGAGACACACCCACAATATTCTGAGAGGAGATGAGTGATCGACGTGGTCGGAAACGATGCCGTATTTCGAGATCTCGATTATTGCCAGATGGCGCGAGCGATCGTTGTTCCGGGCATTTTCGATCCAAGGACGAGATCGCGCTCGGGCCATGCCCGGGCTCTCGTGATTGGTAGATGACACCGAGAATGAGATCTGACCTGTCACTTGCGAGCGATGCAAATCTGGTCATCGCGATCTCGCGCTGGGACGAGGCGGCACTCGCGGAGATCTACCGCAGACATGCCGGTGCCATCTTTGGACTGGCGCGTCGTGTGCTGTTCAACGCACAGGTGGCTGAAGAGGTGGTCCAGGAGATCTTCTTGCGGCTCTGGTCCGCGCCAGAACGTTTCGATCCCGGGCGCGGCTCGCTTCGGTCTTTCTTGTTGACCCAGACCCATGGACGGGCCGTCGATCTCTTGCGTTCAGACTCTGCACGGCGCCTTCGAGAGGAACGCGAGGCGCGTCACAGAGCTGAGGCAGGCTATGACATTGATCGCGAGATATGGGATCTTACGGTTGCCGAGCAGCTGCGCGATGTGCTTTCAAGCCTGCCAAGTGGTGAGCGCGAGGCCATCGAGCTTGCATATTTCCAGGGTCATACCTACAGAGAGGTCGCCGCGATGCTCGCTGAACCGGAGGGAACGGTCAAAGGAAGGATTCGATCCGGACTCAAGCGTATGCACGGTTCGCTCGTCGCCTCGGGCGTTGTGACGGAGAGAGGTGATGAGTCATGAACGAGAACGAGATCGAAGAGCTTCTTGGGGCCTACGCGCTTGACGCGGTTGATGCCTCCGAGCGCGACGAGATCGAGGCGCACCTTCTGGTCTGTCCGCGTTGTCGCGCAGAGGTCGCTGCGCACCGGGAGGTTGCGACACTTCTTGCGAATGGCGGCGCAATCGCCCCAGAGGGCCTGTGGAACAAGATTGCCAGCGAGATCGCTCCGCCGATCCCGGATCTGACCGGTGCTACCGATGGGTTGCTCGCGAGACTGTCTGCGCGCGGTGTCGTCAGAGGCCGGCATTCAAGAGCGCTTTTGGCTCCCGTGCTTGCGAGCGCTGCGGCGATCGTGGTGATCGCGTTGCTCTCTGCCCAAGTTTTCAACCTCACCAGCCGGGTGCATGCCCAGAGCACGAATGCGCTCGGCATGAACGCAGCGGTCAATTCGGTGCTCGCGCATCCGCATCGATCGATACTGCTCACATCGAGCACCCATGACGTCGACGCGACGGTGATCTTTGGTTCAGATGGAAACGCCTACTGGGTGAGTTCGAATCTCGCCCGGCTGCCGGTGTCAAAGACCTATCAGCTGTGGGCGCTCGTCGGCAACGCGAAGGTGGTCTCACTCGGTGTGCTTGGCGCGAACCCAAAGCATCCGAGCGCGTTCCGTATCGAGCCGCAGATGCATGAGTTGATGGTGACCATCGAGCCCGCGGGCGGGAATCCCGGTCCGACGACCCGGGTGATCCTGAGCGCCATGATGTAGCGCGGCGCGGTCTTGCCAACGGTAACGGCGCGCGAAGAGCCCTGGTCGAGGTCGATGCCGTTAATGAACGCTGATCAGGTCAACGACGAAGACCAGCGTCTCGTTCGGCTTGATGACGCCCCCGGCTCCGGTGGCGCCATAGCCAAGCGTCGGAGGAATTGTCATCCGGCGTCGGCCGCCCTCGCGCATGCCCTTGACACCTTTTTCCCAACCCGGGATCACACGTCCCGCGCCAAGGGGAAAGCTGAAGGTCTCATCGCGATCCCAGGAGGCGTCGAACTGGTTTGCGTCTGACCATGAAATGCCGACGTAGTGCACCTCTACCGTGTGCCCGGGACCTGCCTGAGCACCGGTGCCGACGATCTCGTCCTCGATCGTCAGCTCTGTCGGCACAGGTGTGTCAGGTATGGTGACCGTCGGTTTCATCTCATTTGTCATGGACAGACTTTAGGCGACTGGTCACTCGATGTGCGTGTGGACCTTCCAACGAGGGCAAGGTCAATCGTCTCCGCCGCTAGGATTACCGAGGTCGTGGCCACTCTTGTCGATCTCCAAGGGGTGACCATAAGACTCTCAGAACGCGTGCTCTTCGAGAGCTGTTCGTTGACTGTTTCAGAACGCGACCGCATCGGAGTTGTCGGCATTAATGGAACGGGAAAATCGACCCTGCTGCGCGTCATTGCCGGGAGGACGGCTCCTGACAGCGGATCTGTGCTTCGCTCGAAAAACCTCCGTATCGGCTATCTCGAACAAGATCCTCAACTCGCGCCCGGCACGTTGCTCAACGCCGTGGGGGAGGGTTGGGAGTCAAGGGCGGTACTCGAGCGCGTCGGTCTCGGCGCTTACGGTGACAAAGATGTCCGCGAGCTCTCGGGCGGCCAGGCAAAGCGCGTCGCGCTCGCTCATGTGCTTGCCCAGCCAGCTGACCTTGTGGTCCTTGACGAACCGACGAACCATCTCGACCTCGCCGCGGTCGACTGGCTCGAGAGACGGCTCGCGGAGTTTCGAGGCGCGCTCGTGCTCGTCTCGCATGACCGACACCTGCTTGATCGGGTAGCGACGAAGATGGTCGAACTCGACCGGGGTGATGTCTTTGTCCATACGGGTGGTTACGGCGCATATCTCGAGGCGAAGGTGCGCAGAGAGGAGATCTCTGTTGCCACAGAGGCATCAAGGGCAAACCTCGCAAGACGAGAGCTGGCCTGGTTACGTCGCGGTGCGCCGGCGAGAACGCGCAAGCCCAAGGCGCACATCGAGGTCGCCCGGGAGCTGATCGAGCGGAAAAAACCCGTCGCGGCTAGGCAGGGTAATCTCGAACTGGACTTTGGAACTCCGCGTCTTGGAGACCAGGTGATCACCGTCGAGGGTCTCGGTTTCCGCTTTGCGAACATGGAGCGCGAGGTCTTGCATTCGGTCTCACTCGATCTTGATCCGCGCGAACGTCTTGGCATCGTCGGTCCCAACGGAAGTGGCAAGACGACCCTGCTCGACCTTTTAGCCCGCAGAAGAAAACCAGATACGGGAACGATCAAAGTGGGCTCGACGGTCGTCATCGGCTACTACGACCAGCATGGTGTTGAACTCGATCCCGGTGCTCGTATCCGCGACCTCGTTGCTGGGGATCGGCGCGTACCGGGATCACCTGAGGACAATCTCTTGATGGAGCGCTTCTGGTTTGCCAAGGACCTTCCGTTCGCCCGGGTATCGACGCTCTCGGGCGGGGAGCGAAAGCGTCTCCAGCTCCTGCTCGTCCTCGCGCAGCGACCGAACGTGGTCTTTCTCGACGAACCGACGAACGACCTCGACCTCGACACGTTGCGCGCGATCGAGGATTTCTTTGAGGACTGGCCAGGGGCACTCGTCGTGGTCAGTCACGATCGTACCTTCCTCGACCGAAGCGTGGATCGACTCGTCGTCGTGGAGGCCGATGGCTCGGTCCGGCCAGTTGTTGGGGGCGTCAGTGCCTATGTCGACGAGCTGACACGGACGTCGTTGAATCCACCAAGACCTGGCGGCGCAAAAGAAGTTGCCACGGGGCATTCTTCCCCACTCGTCGCGAGAGGGCCGAAGCCAACCCGGCCGCGATCGATGAGCACGCTCGGTCGATTGATGCATGAGGCGGAGAAATCGATCACACGTCTTACGCGCGAACGCGACGGTCTGTTGGAGACGATGGGTAAGACGTCGGACTACGTCGCGCTCGCCGCGTTCGGCGCGCGATTCGACGAGGTGCAAGCTCTACTCGTCGAGGCCGAGCAGAGCTGGCTTGAACTCGCCCTCGAGGCTGAGCAGAGTTGCTGACGCGCGTCGGTCACTGCCTGCGATTCTCCCGTGTCGATCGACAAACAGGCCCGGATGGGGCATACTCGAACCCATGTCAGGACTGCGATGCATGTTGATGCGGGGCGGCACCTCAAAGGGTGCCTATTTCCTCGAGGAGGATCTTCCCGAGGATCCCGATGAACGAGATCAGCTGAT
>DATKRV010000040.1:0-11176 GCA_035532075.1 Acidimicrobiales bacterium
TGCCCTCGGATTCATCGGTTCGGGCATGTTGGCCGTTCCGGTCCTTGCCGGCGCCGGGTCAGCAGGAATGGCTGGGCTCCTCGGCAAAGAGACGGGCTTTTCCAACTCGCCGCGGCGCGCTCCCGTTTTCTACGGACTTTGCGCGGTGGGAACCATCGGTGGAATGGTGATGAGTCTTTTGTCGGTGAACCCAATTACGCTGTTGGTGTTCGTTGCCGTCGTCAACGGCGTCGCCGCTGCGCCATTCATCGTTATCACTATGTTCATCTCCTCCAACGAGGCGATCATGGGTGAGTACGTAAATGGAAAAGCCGCCAAGAGTCTCGGATGGCTGGCAGCGATACTGATGGCTGTCGCGGCAATAGCGCTCTTTGCAACGGGAGGCGTTTAGCGAGACCAAGATCGCATCGTTTCGCAGATCACAGTGACATTGCACGAGGGCCTCGTCGTCATCGGTAAGGCGATTGTCGACGGTACCTCTGTCGTCTTGTTCGCGCTGCTTGGTCAGGTGTTGCACCCAAAGCGGTTTTCGGGGCTAATTTCGGCGGATCCATCGATCGCAGTTGCGGGATTCATCATCACCGTGGTTGACAAAGGTGACCATGAAGCGACCTTGAGCGCGATCGGAATGATGTTCGGTGCAGTTGGTTTTGTCGTCTTTGCTCTCTGTGTTCGTATGTTTCTTGTCCGGTACAACGCCGAGGTGACTTCATCTCGCGCTTGTATAGAGCGGGCAGTCGTGGCGATCGGTGGCTACTTCGTGATACTTCGGTGATCAAGAGGAATGAACCTCTCGTCGGAGTCTCGTTCGGTGCTGTGCGAGCAGTTCCGCGAGGCGACCTTGTCATCCGCGTCGTATTCGGCGCGGGAATCTCCGCAATCGCGGCGATCCGTCCGATTGGGTGCAGTTTTCGATTATGCATCCAATCGGACGGCATAAAGCCCTCGCAGCCAATCGAGATCGCTGACATGGCAAGATGTAACATCACTGATCTACGAACCGGCCTTGAGATACCGTGGCGGACTATTGATACCGCACGTGGAATTTTCCTGAGCCATAAAGCCCTGTTCGATCGTGTGACCGGTACCGATACAGGCGCCTACCGAACCGAGCATCTCAACAGATGTGTCGAGCGTACGACCCGCTCCTTTGGAATGTTGAATATCGAACAGTTGCTTGAAGAACTTGAACACGATCGAGAGGTCACTCAGCGTTTTCGCAGATCGTTTTTCATCGGCGTGACCTCGGTCTTCCGAGATGTCGACGAGTATCGCAATTTGGAGCGCATCTTGCACGACCAGAATGACAGAAACGAGGCGGTCGCACGCGTCTGGTCAGCTGGATGCTCCTATGGGGACGAACTTGCAAGCGTCTATGAACTGATGTCTTCTCGGCCAGAAGTCGTGAATCGGGAGTTCATTGGCACAGACGTGTCTGTCGAAGCAATCACGCAAGCCAGTCGTCGATGCCTAGGTGATCCGTGCACAATCCGCGAATCATCATTGAAATTCATGATCGGCGATCTGCTAAAGGAAGAGGGTCCAGATGGTGAATTCGATCTCATCTTGTACCGGAATGTCTCGATCTATCTAAAAAGAACTCATCGCGACGCGATTATCTCGTTTCTGAGTGCCCGACTTAACTCAAATGGCCTCCTCATGCTCGGCAAGTCAGAATCTATTACCAAGCCCCGTGAGTACGGCCTTGAACGGCTGACTCGGTCGCTTTACCAAAGAACTGTCTGATGAAGCGGAGCCTGACCATCCAATGGCTAGTAGTCAGCATCATTAGTTCGGTATTTGTCATCGGCGGATTCGTGGTGCTTACGAGCGCAGTTCAAGGACTTCGCAGCGCCGGTCGATCCGCTGTTGCGGCTGAGCAGATTCTCTCCTCGGCGCATCTCCTTGAGATCGATGTGCTTAATCTCGAAGCAGGAATTCGAGGGTATCTGATCTCCTCTCAGTCGAAATTTCTTCAGCCTTACAACGACGCACTCAGCTCCTATCCGAAAATCTCAGCACAACTTGAATCTCAGGTCTCCTCCAACCCCGCCGCACATGTCAAGGTCGAGGCTATCGTCAAGAACGTAGATTCCTACGTCAACGACTGGGCGACAGGGCTGTTGGCGCTGGCAAGGAGAAGTATTCCTGCGGCTCGTAATTTGGCTGCAACCGGGGGAGGAAACCAACGCATCGCAACAATTCGATCGGAATTCTCCTCGCTCGCGACAAGCGAGGGTGCGATCGCATCCCAACAGACTGACCGCGCGAACTCACGTGGCGAACTTGGATTCATTCTTGCACTAGTCGCACTTGGTGTTTTCCTCATCGTCGTTCTCGCAGTCTCCCTGCTTCTCCGTCGCAAGATCGTGCTCCCAGTACGGAATTTGCGGGATGTCGCAGCGCGTCTTGAGCGGGGTGAACTCGCAATTCGGGCCGACTTCAATGCGACTGCCGAAGTCGGCGAACTCGTTGCAAGCTTCAACTTGATGGCCGAGAGTCTTGAAAGGCAACGCGACACCCTTGAGGCACAGAACGTCGAGCTCGCGGCTCAACAGAGCGACCTCACGAGAGTACTTGACGAGGTTGAGTCCGAGCGTAAACACGCGGAACTTATGAGGTCGTACGGAGATGATCTCGCAAATACCGATGGTCTCGAGGCGCTTTCAGACAAGGTACTCGCGGGTCTCGCCCAACGGGCGAATGCCGATTTCGGTGCAATCTATGTGCTCGACCAGAATGGGCGGGCGTACCAATTGGCGGCGAACCGCGGGTTCAATAACGACTCTCTCCCGCAACTCCTCGTCGCTGGCTCAGGATTTGCTGGAAGGGCGATCACGGAACGCGATCTCGTCGAGGCCACACTCGATTCCGTAGATACTGAGTTCCTCGCGCTCTCCGGGGTTGGTCGACCCAAGAGAGAGCTGCATTTCCCACTGATCCTGCGAGATCGCGTACTTGGAGTCGTGAGTCTTGGCCTACTTTCCGAAAAACCAATTCCGTCTGAGGTGATCTCAACGCTCTTTACGATGTCAGATCGAGCGGCGGTCTCAATTGCCGAGGCTGTCATCCGACGAGACCGCAGAAGTGCGGCGAGGGAGATTGAGTTGATTCTCTCCTCAATGGACGAGGGGATCTACGGTATCCAACCCGATGGAATTGTCACCTTTGTCAACCGCGCGGCGCTTGAGCAAGTTGGATTCACTCGAGACGAATTCGTCGGCAAAGATGCCCACCAGCTCATCCACCACAGCTACCCGGGGGGCTCCCCGTATCCCACAAGCGAGTGCCCCATCTGGAGAGCAAAGCGGGACGGGAAAGGGGAGCGGGTCTCAAACGAGGTGTTCTGGCGTGCTGACGGGAGCTCATTTCCAGTCGAGTACTCGTCCTACCCACTGCTTGACGAAGGCGTTGCCATCGGTGCGGTAGTGACGTTTATCGATATCAGTGACCGCGTCGAGATAGAGCGTCAGCGTGATGTCCAGCAAGTCATCAGTAGCTCACTTGCAAAGGCCGAAGACGCCGAAAGCTCACTTCCAGTCCTGCTGAGCGTTATCTGTCGAGGGTTTGGTTGGGACGCTGGAATTTCATGGCGAATCAATGGACGATCAGCTCCTCTGGAAGTTATAGCGACGTACGAGAATCCAGAGGGCGATGGCTTACTTGAGAGATATCTTGCTCTTCCGGCGGAGAGACGCACGGCCGCCACAGAGGCTGCGGACACCTCGACGATCGTTGTCCGTACAGATAATCGTTCACTTGAGCCGATCCGAACTGAAGATCAGGGGATTAAGACCAACCGTAATGTGATTGCGATTCCCATCGTGGGATCTCGAAGAAATGTCATTGGGGTCGCGGAGTTCCTCGCCTCGAACTATTCATTCAAAAAAGGTCTCCACGAGACGCTGAAATCAATTGGAAGTCAGGTGGCGCAGTTCATCGAGCGAAAGCGAGTTGAAGCGGAGATCGTGAGAGAAAAGGACGAGTTCGTTGCGACCGTATCCCATGAACTTCGGACTCCCTTGACGGCGATCAATGGCTGGATTCATATCATTCTGGGAGGTGAACCTGGACCACTTACACCAGAACAACTCCACGCCCTTACAGTCGTCCGTCGTAATAGCGATCGTCTGATGAATCTCGTTGAGGACCTGCTTCTCGTCGGGCGGATCGATGCCGGCCAATTTGAACTTGAGCTGACCAGGATCGACCTTGCGGAGCTCGTGGGGGAGACGGCCGAACTTCTCAGCCTCAGCGCCTCTGAGAAGTCGATAAAGATCACTGTCGCGATCGAGTCTTCTGGCGATGTACTCGGCGATCGAACGAGGCTCGTTCAGTTGTTCACCAATATCTTGGGGAACGCCATAAAATTCACTCCGCCCTTGGGAGAGGTGCGTTTTTTCGTTCATCGAGATGCGCACGACATGGTGGTGGAGATCTCCGATACCGGAATCGGTATTCCAGAGGAAGAGCGGAGTCGACTCTTTGAGCGATTCTTCCGGGCCTCATCGGCGACAGAACATGGAGTGGTCGGCACGGGACTTGGGCTCTCTATTAGCGCAGCGATCGCAGAGCGACACGGAGGATCGATCACACTTGGAGCGCACGAGGGATCAGGAACTACCGTTGTAGTCACAATTCCACTGGCGAAAAACGAGATCGGGGAGAGATGACAGCTCCACTTGACGGCACCGTCGCTGACACCGATCACAACGATCACATATTCACTGTCTTGGTCGCCGATGACGAGCCCGACGTTCGCGAGCTCGTGTCGTACCGGCTCTCTCGTTCGGGGTACACAGTCATTGAGGCAAAAGACGGGGAGGAGGCGATCAGGCTGGCCACCGAACACTGCCCTGACTGCGCCGTCATCGACGTAATGATGCCAAAGATCGACGGATACGAGGTCACTCGAGCGCTTCGATCCGACGAGAGAACTCGGCTTATGCCAATTCTTCTGCTTACGGCGCGCGCGCAGGAATCAGATATTCAGACCGGTTTCGATGCCGGAGCTGACGATTACCTCAAGAAACCCTTCAATCCTGACGAACTGGTAGCGCGCGTTCGAGCGATTCTCAGTCGTCGCTGACACACAAATTGAGAGATTTCTGCATCGCCGTCATAGTTATCGGGGGTGCGAGCACCCTCCTATTGATAGTGCTGGTTCTCCGAAGAATTTGGATCTCAACGACCGAAAGAACTGAGGGTCGGATCGAGACTCGAATCCGACCAACGGTACTTGGATTTCTCGATGGAGACATTCCCGGGATACGAGATCTTACGCGACGTGACCGAGGCGTCTTCGATCGACTCCTCATCCGTTACTCGAACCAGATCTCGGGTTCAAAGCTCGACAGCGTCTCTCAATATTTCTCCTCCACCCACGAGATTGATCGAGAGATTGCGACGCTTTTGAGCGCGCGTCGAGCGTGGAAGAGATATCTCGCGGCCCAACGTCTCGGGGCGATCAACGCGACGGTTGCCGGACCTGCGCTCATTGTTGCTCTTCGGGACAAAAACTTTGAGGTTCGAAGGGCGACGGTCCGGTCACTCGGGCGGCTCGCCGTTGCCGATGCCACTGCTGGCCTCATCAGCGCTCTTGCGGAAGGGCGTACTCCGGACTCACTTACGCTTTGGGCACTCCTGCAGATGGGTGCACCAGCACTCGAAACAGCCCGCGCTCACCTCGCGAACGGCGACGACCGTATGAAAATCTACGCGATACGTCTTGTCGAGCTACTTGGGTCACCACGGGACAGCGTTGCAATCTCCACTCTGGTTCATGATCTGTCTCCAGGTGTGCGCAGTGCCGCCGCATTGGCTCTTGGCAGGTTAGGCGGAGCCAGCAGCCTCACGCTCTTGCTTGAGCTCCTTGAAGACGAGGAGGGTTCGGTGCGCCGAGATGCCTGCAAAGCACTGGGAAGGTTACGTGACAAGACAGCCATCGCTTCGCTTCTTCTACACGCTGATACAGATGAATTTGATGTTGCAATGGCCTCATCCGAGGCACTCTTTGCAACAGATCCGAGCATCCTGGTCGATCTCGATCCGGGTGCGATCTCCTCTGCGCTCATGGAATCTCGCGATCTCGCGTTCATTGAGAGATCCTGATGCATTACTTTTTCGATGTCACCGCCATCTTCACTATCACCTATTTTGCGCTGCTCAATGGGATCTACGTGTTATTTACTCTCATCGCCTGGCGGTCACTTTCAATGAATTTAAAACGTCGAAATCTGCAGGGTTTTGAGGAACCATTCGACACTCCCTTTATACCCGGCATCACCGTAATCGTTCCTGCCTACAACGAGGAGACGGGAATTGTCGACAGTGTCAGGTCTCTTGTAGACCTTCGTTATCCGAAATTTGAAATCGTTGTCGTCAGCGATGGATCCACTGACGCTACGGTCGAGCGACTCAAGGATGAGTATGACCTCGTTCCAGCCCATCGTGCAGCCCGAAAGATCCTCAAAACAAAACCGATCATCTCGAGCTTCGTATCTCGTCACCACCCAAATATCTGGGTAATCGAAAAGGAAAACGGCGGAAAGGCAGACGCGCTGAATGTCGGGATTGACGTGGCTCGCTACCCGTATTTCTGCGCTATCGACGCGGACGCGCTTATTGAACCTGATGCACTTCTCCAGGTTGCTGCTCCTATTCTCAGCGATCCCGACCGTGTTGTTGCATCCGGAGGAATCGTAAGGATCGTGAACGGCTGTACTGTCGATCATGGCCGCGTCGTTGAGGTGGACCTGCCAAAGAGTCGTATCGCAGTCTTCCAGGTCATCGAATACTTCAGGGCCTTTCTTGTCGGACGAGTTGGGTGGACACGGTTCAACTCGTTACTTATCATCTCTGGTGCTTTTGGCCTTTTCCGCCGGGACCTCGTGACGAAACTGGGTGGCTACGCTACTGATACCGTCGGCGAGGATCTCGAGCTTGTAGTGCGCATTCACCGGTATCACCGCGAGCGCAAACTTGACTATCGAGTGGTATTTGTCCCTGGTCCTGTCTGCTGGACAGAGGCTCCTGAGGACCTCTTGACTCTGTCCCGTCAGCGTCGACGTTGGCATCGAGGACTCGGTCAGACGCTCTGGAAGCATCGGGCAGCGCTACTCAGACCGAGTCTCGGGGCACTCGGTCTATTTGCCCTGCCATACTTCCTTTTCTTCGAATTTCTCGGTCCGGTCGTTGAAGTTGCGGGTCCACCGATCACGATCGTTGCTTTCGTGCTCGGATATCTGTCGGTTCCATTCCTGGTCGCGTTCATTGTCATCGCATTTCTCCTTGGCGTGACCCTTACGGTCGCGGCATTGACCATTGAGGAATTCAATTTCAGAAGACACCGTCATCCCCGCGACATTGTGCGCTTGTTGGCCTACTCAATAACCGAAAATATCGGCTATCGCCAACTCACGGACCTGTGGCGGACTATGGCCTTTGTCGATCTTGTGAAAGGAAAGACAGAGTGGGGCGCGCAAAGGCGTAGAGGTTTTCAATCGCGCAGTTCCTAAGGACGAAGGTGATGTCTACGGACAAGGTTCGGGAGCGGCAATCCACGGTGTGTTCCCCTCCGACCGCATGGGTTTTGAGAGCCGCGAATAGCATGACCCTAACGTCTGTGGTCAACTCGAAGGCGACCGTTGTGCCCACACGGGCAAGGCCATTGCCAATGACGATCATGGCATTGTCAAGGTGTGTGCACCAAACAAGTCCCATGCCACAGAGCCTCAGAAAAAGGTCACTATTGAAGTAATCGACCAAGGGGTGAGCACGAGCACTCGGCGACGATCTGTAAAATCGACCGGAGCGGAAAAACCCCGTCAATCTTTGCCTTTACGGCACCTCTACGTCATCTTGAAGGTGTCGTAGAGGGTGTGAGCTCCTTCGTCGTATGCGACAGAGCTAACGTTAGGAATGACGCATTATCATCTCGTCTACCGACAATCAAAATTGCTCCGAAGTGCCAAATGGAGCGTGGCCATGGTGTTCGTTCTTGGCACACTCGCAGTTCTGTGGCCAACGCACCGGGCATTGGCCAGCACGACACCGAAGGTCTTGCTTGCGCTCGGTGACTCACTCGCCGCAGGCTATGAGCCGAGTTTCGGAACAAGCCTTCCGCCGATCAATCCGAGTTCGGGTTACCGCGACCATGGCTACCCGGGGAGCTACGCAGCGGACTTGGCCGGCGCGCGTGGGCTCAGACTCGTCGACCTCGGGTGCCCGGGTGAGACCACAGCGTCGATGCTCGGCATCCCAGCGCAACGCCAGTGTGCACGCCTTTACTCGACAGAATTTGCAGCCCAATCCCAACTTGTCGCTGCGGAGACCTTCCTGTCTCACCATAGGGGCCAAGTCGCTCTCATGACGATCGACATTGGCGTGAATAATCTCTTGCACTGTGTCTCGGCCTCTCAGGTGAACCCAACCTGTCTCCAAGAGATCAACGTTTCGACGCAGAGAAATCTCGCTGGGATCTTGCGTTCGATCATCGCTTCGCTGCGTCGGGCCGACCCACGAGCTCGCGTTATCGCGATGAACTATTACGACCCATTTCTCGGACTGGTCTACTCTCCCGGTGGTACCCAAGGTGTGAAGCTCGCTCTGGCCTCACTTGTCGCAACCAATGTCTTCAACACTGAGCTTGCGAACACGTACCGTACGTTCGCTGTGGCTGTAGCGAACACCGCATCGGCCTTTCAGATGAATTCGCCATTCCCCTTGGCCCACTATGGCGGCAAGACGCTCCCAATCGACGTCGTCTCGACCTGCTCGCTGACGTGGATGTGTCCAGTTCAATCCCAAAGGAGTCGCGATATTCATCCAAATCTCACTGGCTACCGCACCATAGCAAGGGCCTTCGGTCAGAGGCTCGGCTCCTGATCGGAAATTGACAGGTACTTAGTACACGAATACGGGTGCTCTGGGTATCAATATGCATGCCTCTGTGCTCGGTTCGTCTCGTGGGAGGACGCCTCATGGATATCGTTCGTAACGCCGACGGCACACTCGTAGTTCCCGTGCAACATGCGCGGCCAGATGTCACCGAGGACGATGCCGGTATCTCGTCAAACGGTGCTGAGATCGCGGCAACCCGGACGGATGCGCTGCCACAGACGCGGGTGCTCCATCCTGGCGAGGGTGGATACGACGAGGCACTTGCCGAATGGGACCTTCAGCAGAACCCCAATCGCGAGCCAGTCGTATCAACCGCCTCTGGCCGCGAGCAGGCTATGACGCTCGTGCACGCGATCGCGACCTCACCTGATGACGTGGTCGAGCAGGCGGTAGAAGGGCTCAAAGACCCTGAAGCGAGTGGTGAGGCTCTGCGCTTTGTACTGATTGGTGGCGTTCACTCGGTCGAAGCCTTCGCCACTGAGGTCGCCGAGGCGAAAGGCGGCGACCCGATCCCCGCGCATCAGATGACCAAGATCATTGGTGAGGTTCTTGCGAAGCTCGACCAGTGATTGGGAGATAGCTCCTTGAGAAACCCATTGTCGCATCTCTCTCGAAAACAGCTCAGTGCGACCGTCGGCGTCGTCGTCGCCGTCGTCGTTGTCGGTATCGTGCTCGGCCTCACGCTCAGCCAACCGAATGAGCCCAAGCACTCGCTATCCTCGCCGACGACTGTTCCGCCGACAGTTGCTCCCCAGGTCCCGACGAACAAGTCCCAAGCCGTTTCGAACCGGTGCCCGCTCACCGATCTTCGAGCGCGCGGCCGCGTGCCGGATCGGCCAGCACTCGCGGTCAAGATCGGCAATGAGCCCGAGGGCGCTCGGCCCCAGAGCGGCCTCAACGAGGCGGACATCGTGTACGACACGCCCGCCGAGGGCTTCATCATGCGCTACATAGCGGTGTATCAGTGCCATAACGCGGCGAGCATCGGCCCGACCCGTTCGGTGCGCTGGGTCGACTGGCATCTCGTCCGCCAGTTCATCCATCCGATCCTCGCCTTTGCGGGAGGTATCAACCCCAACGTCAACCAGGTCACAGGCTTCAACTGGTTGCGCTCCGCCAACCTCCTCGAGCAGGCACAAGCGGCCGGCACGCGGATCACAAGCCGCGTTGCGCCAGACAATCTCTATACGAGTACGGACGCGCTCTACCGACTGTTCCCCAAGCTCAATCGTCCTCCCAAGCCCGTGTTCACCTACTCGTTAGGACTTCCTACTGGCGCGATCTCGGCAAAGAGCCTTTCGATTGATTTCTCCTACGGCACCGATGTCGTCTGGAAATGGGATCCGACGGTCCAAAGCTGGCTGCACACCTACGGCGGAGTTCCCGATGTCGACACGCTCACGAATAAACCCGTAACGGCAAAGAACGTGGTGGTCGTGACTGTGAGCTACCAATTCGGGTCCTATGCGGAGAGCACCGGTGGCTCGGGAGACTTCGAGAGCCAGACCCTCGGACGGGGTGTCGGATACGTGCTCCGCAATGGCAGGTCGATCAAGGTCACCTGGCATCGAAAGTATCTGATCAGCCCGTTCAGTTTCACCCGCGCAAAAGGCGAGGTAGTGTCCCTCACACCTGGACGGACCTGGGTCGAGCTCGTGCCAGTCCGTACATCGATGTCGATCGCACGGTGAAAACTCCACCGAATTTCATCGAGTGATCGTTTCCTGGGCTTGTTTTATCGCATCAATGAGCGCCAGCGTGAATTCCATCGCATTCACGACTCCGGCGAGGCTCATCATTTACTCGAAGAGCTCCAACACCATTGCTTCAAGCGCGTTGTGCCGCCAGAGATCCAAAAGTTCGGACGGACAATCCGCAGATGGTTCGACAAGATGTGCAATCACCACATCGCCAAGTTGAGCGATGAACCGATCGAGGTGCTGGATAACTTGATCCCGTAGTGAAAATTCTCACCGATGCGGAACGCACCGTCTGCGGCCTCACTTATCTCGAAGTCTCGACCCGAGAACTCTGAGCTCGAGGGCCGGAACGATCTCAAAGTTGTGCATGGCGAATCACTGCGTTTTAATTTCGTATTAGTCCCTATGACCTGGACGCCCACCTGCGACCGATGAAATACTGCAATGGTTGGCGGGTGTGGTCACCGAGTTTTTCTTGCAGCTGAGTACGCGTGGTTAGTCTGGTGCGGAGACCCTTGAGGACCATCGACTGTCGCTTCGAGCACGATCCCTAGATTTCGCTTCGTCAGGTTCTC
>DATKRV010000041.1:0-16108 GCA_035532075.1 Acidimicrobiales bacterium
CCGCACGAAAGAACATCTCGGCGCCTCCGATCTCGGCATCATCAACTTCAGGAGGCGACTCATCGATGCCGTCACCTCCTTTGTCGCCGGTGACGAGCCGCCCGCGCTCGACCCTCCACTTGACTACGCAAAGGTGCGCGCCGTGGGAGCGCTCATCCCCAAGGGAGAGGACTGGCGACCGGTCGCCTGGACGACGAGCCGGACCGTCGACGATATGGCCATCTCGTAGCTGTCCTGATCAAACAGAAGCCGAAGAGCAAAACAAAAGAGGGGCAGAACACTTTGAGAGTTGGAATTGTCGGACTCGGGAGGGCCACAGCGACGATTCTGCCGTCGATGCTCGCCCACCCTGAGATCGAGATCGTCGCGCTCGCGGAACCCAATGACGAACTGCGCGAGGCATTCTGTGAGGACTTCAAGGTGCGCGGCTACGCAGATGCAGAGGATCTCTTTGTCGATCCCGAGGTCGAGATTGCCTACATCGCGACGCCGCACCAGTTTCACAAAGACCATGTACTTGACGCCGTCGCGCACGAAAAACACGTGCTGGTCGAAAAGCCGATTGCGCTCACGCTTGAAGAGTGCGATGCGATGATTCTTGCGGCGGACAGAGCTGGGGTCGTATTCATGGTCGGACATACCAATGGCTATGACCCACCCGTACTCGCACTTCGAGATCTCGCAGCCTCGCAACGCTACGGAGCACTAAGGATGATCAACACCTTCAATTACTCCGATTTTCTCTATCGGCCCCGCAGGCCCGAGGAGCTCGACACGAAACTCGGGGGGGGCATCATGTACAACCAGTTTCCCCACCAGGTCGACATGGTCCGTACAATTACCGATTCACGCGTCACCTTTGTGAGTGCCGTGTGTGGATCATGGGACAAAGAACGTCCGACCGAGGCGGCCGTCGCAGCACTGCTCCGCTTCGAGAACGGAGCTGTGGCAAACATCGTCTACAGCGGCTATGCCCATCTCTCGAATGGAGCATTGACTGGCGAAACGAAAGCCTCACCAGGCAAGAGGGAATCACTGCGCTCACAGTTGATCAACCTGACCCCCGAACAAGAAACAAGCGCGAAGGCAAAGTCCGGCTACATCGATCGTCGCCAACAGATCACCGGGCCGCTCGCGAAAGCGACGGAGCACGAGCGTTTCGGCGTTCTCGTCGCTGGCTTCGAGGGCGCCGACGTCGTCACCTCGCCGGGCGGCCTGACGATCTACGGCGACGGATTTATTGAACAGATCGAGGTGCCATTCGGATCTGGCGGGGGTCGAAGGGCGACGGTCTTCGACGAGCTGCATGCCGCGGTCACCGGCGCTACGGTGATCCATGACGGCAGGTGGGGGAGGTCCACGCTTTCGGTCTGTCTCGCCGCCCTTAAGTCCTCGGTTTCGGGTCGAGAGATCTCACCCGAACCCTAAGTCATGACCAGCCTGCGAAACTCGCCAAGAAAGGGTCCCGGCATCCTGACCAAGACACTAAGAACAAGACAGCGATCGTTCCCATGGTCGTTCTACAAAGGAGAAGAAGGTAATGGAATATCCGGAACAGCGTCTCGCGCAAAGGACGATCATCGTCACTGGCGGCGGGTACGGCATCGGCCGCGCCTATGCCCATCGGGTTGCGAAGGAGGGCGCGAAAGTCGTTGTCGCCGAGTTGGATGGCGATGCGGGAGAGCGTGTCGCGAAGGAGATCTCGTCGGAGGGATACGAAGCGATTGCGATCGAGACCGACGTCGCCGGAGAGGAGAGCGTCAACCACATGGTTGCACAATCACTCGCTGCCTACGGAAAGATCGACGTGCTCATCAACAACGCCGCGATGTTCACCAAGGTGCCCATCGAACACTCGACACTCGAGGGCCTCACCTTCGAGCACTTCGAGAAGGTGCTCCGCGTCAATGTTCTCGGAACGTGGCTGTGCGCGAGGGCAGTCATCCCTGACATGAGAAAGCGCAAGTACGGAAAGATCATCAACATCAGTTCAGGGACCGTGTTCAAGGGGGCGGGAGGAACGATGCTCCAGTACGTCACCTCCAAGTCCGCGCTGTTGGGATTCACGAGAAGTCTCGCCCGCACCGTTGGGCCCGACGGCATCCGCGTCAACTGCGTTGCCCCTGGTGGAACGATGACCGACGACATCAACACGCCCGAGAAGGAACAGGCGATGTTCGAACGGGCCCGCTCGGAACGGGCCATCGTCAAGGTGGAGACCCCCGAAGACCTCGTCGGAATCATCTCGTTCCTCTCCTCCGAGGACAGCGACTTCATCACGGGTCAGACGATCCTCGTCGATGGCGGCGCATTCATGCATTGAGCGGTACCACGTTCTCACATTCCGAAATAGTCGAAAGAGACAGGCAACCATGACTTTGGCCGAAACCGATACCAACACTCCCACCCGCGCTCCGCTGATCGACGCCGACGCGCACGTCGTCGAGACAGAACACACCTGGGACTATCTCGACCCGGAGATGGAGAGGTACCGCCCGAAACTGTTCTCGAACCCCGGCGAATCGAGCGAGTACTGGGTCATCAACGGGCGCATCGGTGGATTTCGTTTTGCGACGATGACAGAAAAGGAGCTCAAGGCCCAATCGGAAAAGACAGGACGCCTCGTCAGCGCTGAACGCGCCGCGAGCGAGATGGACGACGTCAGCCTTCGACTCAAGGGCATGGACCAGCTCGGAATCGATGTCCAGGTTCTGCACAACTCCCTCTGGATCGAGTCCGTCGCCGATCTCCCCGAGATCGAGACCGCGCTGTGCCGCAGCTGGAACCGCTGGATGGCCGACATCTTCGACCAGGGAGAGGGGCGCCTCTACTGGACCTGTGTCGTTCCGGTCAGCGACCTTGCATCCGCCGTGACCGAGATGCGATTCGCCAAGCAGCACGGTGCGGTCGCAATCTGTCTCCGACCCTTCGAGGGCGATCTCATCGTGACCGATCCCTACCTCTATCCGCTCTTCGAAGAGGCCGTCCGTCTCGACCTCGCGGTGGCGATCCATATCGGCAACGGCAGCCCTGACCTGACTGGCCTTCTCCGGACACGGCGTCCATCGGGAGGTGGTTGGGCTCCCTTCCGGGTGCCGACCGTCGTCGCGACGATGTCCGTCATCACCTCGACGGTCACCAAGGACTTTCCGACATTGCGATGGGGAATCATCGAAGCCTCTGCCTCCTGGGTTCCCTGGCTCTGTCACGAGGCCCAGCGCAGGACCGGAAAGCCGTTTACTCCCGATTCAAACCCGTTCAAGGAGCACAACATCTACGTCACCGCCCAGGTCGATGACGACATTCCCTACATTGTCAACTGTGTCGGCGAGGATGTGTTGCTCATCGGTACGGATTTTGGCCACACCGATGCATCGAGTGAGTACGACGCGCTCGTCAAGCTGAGGACGTTGACCGGTATCACCGAGTCCGCCCGGAGGAAGATGCTCTCGGATAATCCGGCGAAACTCTACGCGCTAGCCGATCGGGCAAAGGTTGCAGATTCGCTCATTGGGGTATGAGACCGATGTCGTACGTCTGCACGGTTGTCTGACGACCTCCCGAGTCACTCAGAATCGGACTCTTTGAAGGACCTGTTCGCACGCGCTACCCCTGACTTGCGATGAGTTTCCAACGGGCCCCACAAATAGCTGCACGATTTTGTGCGACAGCCCGTAACGCTCATCGGATCTGCTCGTTGGATCTCCCGCTCCGCGGTCGGTCCGTACCGGTGAGAGATGGATCATCGGAACGCGTATCTCCAAAAGGACTCTCGAGCCGACACTCCAAAGTCAGAGAGGTCCCGGCGACGATGTGGACCACAAACACCCGGGTCAGGCGACCTGTGTCGAGCCGGCAGAGGAACCCAACATCAGCCAATTACGTGGCGGCCATCTTCCTAGCGAGCCTGTAACTTCTGCCTCTTGATCGAGCGCCTATTGATCTACCGGCAGTTTTGGTGTGAGACGGCCAACACCTCCGGACGCTCTTCAACGATACGAATTGGCGACAGGGTACGGTCGAACCTCCGCCGGGCGACCGACCGGCCGGCTCCACCACAACAGCAATCCTTGCGAATTTCCACATATAACGCTCCTGGAGTTCATTATATGATTTTCCACAAGTTAGGCTCCGTATGGCATTATATGTGAATATGAGCAATTATCAAGCGCAGCCATTCCGTATCTACACCGCGGCTTCCATCGGACCTGCCATACGCCAATATCGCCGAGAGGCCGGACTGACTCAGGTTGAACTCGCCGATCTTGTCGGTATCGAGCAGTCCTATCTTTGCCGCCTCGAAAAGGGATCCGAGACGGAGCAGCTCCGCCGAATCGTCTCCATCTTGAAACATCTCGGAGTCCGGGCAACGCTTCGCCACGAGGACTGGTGATGGCTGACGCACTTGCCATCTGGATGTATGGCACCAAAGTGGCGATCATCACCAACGAAAGGCGCCGACTCAGATTGGCGTACACACAAGAGGGTCGACTGGCTTTCCCCGGTGGAACCCCACTTCTCTCACTGAAGTTGCCCGTAACCGATGAGCGTTATACAAACAATTTGGTGAGATCATTCCTGGACGGTCTGCTACCCGAAGGTGAAGCGCGCCGGGTGATCGCCGAAGACATGAGCATCCAGGCTAACGACACCTTCGAACTCATCGCCGCGATCGGTCGCGACTGCGCGGGAGCCATCATTCTCCAGAATGAAAGCGCGCCTCCGCCGCCCCGGTCAAGCGTCCAATCGGCTGAGCCAATAACGAACGACGAACTCGCCAAACTCGTCGCAAATCTCCGCGGCGCCCCTCTCGGCATCGACCATCGGGTACGAATCTCCCTTGCCGGCATCCAGGAGAAACTCCTCCTCACCCGCCTCCCCGACGGATCATGGGGGCGACCGGTCGACGGCACGCCTTCTACGCACATCTTGAAACCCGAGATCCGCGGTTACCCCCATACCGTCGAAAACGAAGCTTTCTGCATGAGGGTCGCCGCATACCTCGGCCTGCGAGTGGCGCACATCGAGACCGCAGAGGTTGACGGGCGCAGACTCCTCGTCGTTTCGCGCTATGACCGCGAGATCGAACCGTCGGGCGAAGTACGGAGGATTCACCAAGAAGACATGTGTCAGGCGACCGGAGTTGCGCCTAAGGACAAATACCAGGCGAGCGGCGGCCCCTCGCTGCGTCGTATTGCCGCGATCCTCGCCGATTTCGACCCTGACTCATTGACGAGACTCCTCCAGGCGGTCACGATCCACGTTCTTCTCGGGAACGGTGACGCCCACGCCAAGAACTATTCGCTTTTGCACCAGGCAAATGGATTGATAACCCTCGCCCCGCTCTATGACGTCATGTCCACGCTGATCTACGGCGACGACCGTCTTGCGATGCTCGTCGATGGAGTGCACCGGTCGAACCGAGTAACTGGCGAGCGACTGCTCAACGAAGCTGTCTCCTGGGGACTCTCCCACAGCGCCAGCGTCGAGGTCATTCAAGATCTTGTGGACCGAATTCGCGGTGCAAGTGAACAGGCGGCGCTCGAGACGCCGGGTGTTCCGAATGCGCTGATCGAGGTGGTCGAGTCACAGGCCAAGCTCGTCAGCTTCGGCCTCATGTCTTCGTGGCGCGCCAGCATATGAACCCTTGAACGTTTTCAAGCAAGTCCGAAGTTCCTACGCGCTATGAATTCGCATCGATCGGCTCCTCGCCGGCAAGACGGCAGTAGTAGCGCCACTCTCCAAGCATTGCGGTCTCGCCGCCGATCGTGCCAAGCGGTCGCACCTGGGGCCGGAGATCGTCGTAATCCTCGACTGGAATCGGCTTTGGAGTGCCGACGAGATAGGCGTCGTAGTTCATCGTCAGGAGTTCATTGAAATGCATTGCGCGTACGGTTGCATCTTGTACTCCCGAGCCGTACACCGTGATGCCATGCCCGCGCATCAATGCAACCTTGCTCACTCCCATCACGTCAGTAAAGGCATCTGCCATCTCGATGTCGGTGATCCGGTGACTGCGCTGATAGGTCGGGACACCATCGACGGCGAGCAATGCACCGGGTCGACCCTGGCCATAGACAGGCTGAACCTCGAGTTCACATGCGCTCAACACGATCGCATGCTTGGGATGGCAGTGGATGACACTCTGCACCTCGGGGAAGCGCTGATAGATCGAGATGTGGATAAAAGCCTCGCTTGGCGAGCGGAGTCCGCCTGGTCCGTCAACCGTATTTGCTCCGAAATCGATCTCGATGATGTCTTTCGGCTGCGTATATCGCAGTGCAACCTCGTTCTGACCCTTCCCCTTGATGAGGAGATGATCCGTCGCAATCCGGTGACTGACATGACCGAGCGCGTTATGAGTCATGTCAAGGGTTCCAAGTACCCGACAGGCCTGAGCGACGAGCTCGGCATGGCGCGCGGTCTCATATGGAGATGGTCTCATTCTGGGCGTTCCTCCCGGCGGTTCTCGTGATGAGAAAGACGGTAACACCAATCGCCTTATTCGCGAAGATGCTGAGCCCGGGTGCTCTCGACTTCAAGATGACTCTTGCGAGCACGTTGCGTCAGGCGCGCGGTCACCAGTTCGAACTGCACTGTCGAGGTGGTCGGTGCGGTGCTAGACGCCCTGCACCTGGTGGACCTCGAGGATGCCTGCCTGGGCGCGCAACGTCTCGATCGTCGCCTCACCGGTCGCCCGGTCGGTAGCGATCGCCATCAACGCCGTCCCATCGGAGTCGTCGTTCCTCGCTACTGCCATGTTCACGATGCTCACACCGGCCTCGCCGAGCCTTGTGCCGACGATGCCGATCATGCCCGGTCGGTCATCATTATGCACAATTAGCAGACAGGCTGCCGGAGAGAGATCGAGGGTGTGGCCGTCGATGTCGACAAAACTTGGCTGATTCGCGTCGCCGCCGCGCAAAGTCCCGGAGACCCGGTGATTCGTGGAGGAGACGGTGATGACGTTGTGACGGTCTTTCGAGGTTGCACTCTGGCTCTCGCGTACCTTGAGTCCGCGCACCTCAGCGATCCGGGGAGCGTTGACGTAAGAGACCGGCTCCTCGGTGACGACTCCGAGGAGTCCCTTGAGCACCGAAAGGGTGAGGATCGAGGTGTTCTCGCCGGCAAGCGCTCCTTGGAACTCGACATCGAGCACGTCGGGCATCCCCTCGCACAGCTCCGCAAGGAAGCGACCGAGCCGCTCCGCGACGCCGAGATAGGGTCGCACCGCCTCCGATGCAGCACCCGCGGAGACGTTCACGGCAAAGGGGACGAAGTCGCCACGCAGGGCGAGCACGATCTGCTCCGCGATCTGCTCACCCGCCTTGTCCTGGGCCTCCTCGGTACTTGCCCCAAGATGCGGAGTCACGACAACCGACGAGAGACCAAACAGCGGCGAAATTGTCGCGGGCTCCGAATCAAACACATCAAGTGCTGCGCCTGCCACGTGACCGGAATTGATCGCATCGGCGAGATCCTGCTCGACGATGAGACCACCGCGCGCCGCGTTGATGATCCGCACGCCTCGTTTGGTCTTCGCGAGAAGGTCCTGGTTGAACAGTCCTGCTGTCTCTTTCGTCTTTGGCAGATGGATCGTGATGAAATCAGCGCGCGCGACGAGTCCGTCGAGCGACAAAAGCTCCACCCCCATCCGCCTTGCACGGTCCTCGGTGATATACGGGTCATAGGCGACGACGTGCATCCCAAATGCCATTGCCCGCTGCGCGACAAGCGCGCCGATACGACCGAGACCAACCACGCCAAGCGTCTTGCCGTGCAGCTCCACGCCCTCCCACTTCGAGCGCTCCCAACGACCAGCGACGAGCGCGCTGTGCGCCTGGGGAATGTTACGCGCCTGCGCGAGAAGGAGTGCGAAAGCGTGTTCAGCCGCAGAGAGGATGTTCGATTCCGGAGCGTTGACGACCATGATGCCAAGCTCGGTTGCTGCCTCGATATCGACGTTGTCAAGGCCGACTCCGGCGCGCCCCACGACGATCAGCGCGGTTCCCGCCTCGAGAAGCTCCCTCGTGACCTTCGTCGCCGAACGAACGACCAGGGCGTTCGCGCCCTTGACCAGTTCGATCAGGCTCTCTTTCGTCCAGTCGAGCTGTTCGTCGACCTCAAATCCCGCCTCGGCCATCGCTTCGAGTCCGGCTTGAGCCAACTTCTCCGTGACGAGAATCCTTGCCATTACCTCTCCTTGTTATGGTCCGGTCCATCTCTGGGTCCAGATGGCCGAGATTAAATGTCCACGGCCCGTCATCTCTGCGTCCCCGGTACTGCGCCCCCCGCATCATCGGTGCTCCCGACGCTGCGGACCCCCCGGCCCACATCGTGTCCTTCGACCCCAAATCTACCCCGCACCCACCAAGTTCCCGACGGTGGGCCTCCAGGCGGCCGGTCCTCTCAGTCCGTCGTCTCGGCGAGCAGATCGGCCACCCTTTGGACACCCTCTTGCATGTCATCATCGCCGAGCGCGTACGAGAAACGTCCATATCCCGGAGCCCCAAAGGCCTCACCCGGAACAAACGCAACCAACGCCTCTTCGAGCACCATCTCAGCGAGTTCGAGGGTGGTGCTCGGACGACTCCCGCGGATCGATCGCCCGAGCACCCCTTTGAACGAGGGGAAGGCGTAGAACGCGCCCTGGGGTTCGAAACAGGTCACCCGGTCGATGCTGTTCAGCATCGTGTGTATCGTCTGTCGACGTCGATCGAATGCGGCGCGCATCATGGCCACCGCGGAGAGGTCTCCCTCGAGCGCGGCAAGTACCGCGCGCTGGGCGATGTTGTTGACATTCGAGGTCTCGTGCGACTGGAGATTCGTCGCCGCATTGATGACATCGACCGGCGCGATCATCCATCCGACACGCCACCCCGTCATCGCGTAGGTCTTTGCGACGCCGTTGACCACAATGCAGCGATCGGCGATCTGTGGAACGACGACGGGCAGCGAGTGCTGCTCGTTGGTTCCGTAGACGAGGTGCTCGTAGATTTCGTCTGCAATTACCCACCAGCCGCGATCGACGCAGTATTGGCCGATCGCCTCGATAGCCCGACGGCCATAGACCGCACCTGTCGGATTCGACGGGCTGACGAAGACGACCATCTTCGTGCGACTCGTCGCATACCGATCGAGGAGCTCCGAAGTGATCTGGAATCCGTTGGACTCGTCCGTCGGCACAATGACCGGAACGCCTCCGGCGAGCGCGACCGACTCGGGGTATGTTGTCCAAAATGGTGCCGGCACAATCACCTCGTCGCCAGGGTCAAGCACCGTTGCAAAGGCATTTGCGATCGCCTGCTTGCCCCCGTTCGCGACAAGGACCTGGTCCGGCGTGATCTCATAGTGCGAGTCGCGCCAGGTCTTGGCCGCGATCGCCCGGCGCAGCTCGGGGAGTCCAGCGACCGGGGTGTACCGATGGTTGGCAGTATCCGAACAGGCGGCTATTGCCGCGTCGACGATGTGCTGGGGGGTCGGAAAATCGGGCTCGCCTGCTCCAAAACCGATGACATCAAGTCCAGATGCCTTCATCGCCTTCGCCTTCGCATCGATTGCAAGCGTCGCTGAAGGAGCCACCGCTGCGATGCGTCGCGAGATGCGCGATCGTGTACCGAGGTCCGGTGGAGGCGGTTGTGAGGTCGCTGTCATACCTGCCATGCTTACACAGAGAACGGTGGGGATAAAAATGCACGCGGGAGTGGGGTCCGCGGCCAGCACTGGAGAGACATATGGCAGCGATCGAAATACCCAAGGAACTCCTTCCGAGCGACGGTCGGTTCGGGGCAGGGCCATCGAAGATCCGAAGCGAGGCGCTCGACGAGCTTCTCGCGCTCGCGCCGACCTACCTTGGCACCTCACATCGTCAGGCGACGGTCAAGGACGTCGTCGGACGGATCCGCAGCGGGATCTCCCGGCTCTTCTCGATCCCCGAGGGTTACGAGGTCGTCCTTGGCAACGGCGGGTCGACCGCGTTCTGGGACGTCGCCACCTTCTGTCTGATCGAGAGGAAGAGTCAGCATCTCTCCTTCGGAGAGTTCTCTTCGAAGTTCGCCCAGTCATCGCAGATGGCGCCGTTTCTCGAAGACCCGATCGTGATCACCTCGGAGACGGGCACCCACCCCGACGCGGTGGCGATGGACGAGATCGACTGCTACGGACTCACCCACAACGAGACCTCAACCGGGGTGATGATGAACATCACGCGCCCCAGATATGGCAACTCAAGCCCGGCCGAAGGGATCGTCGTCGTCGACGCAACCTCTGCGGCTGGAGGCATCCGCGTTGATATCGCCGAAACGGATGTCTATTACTTCGCGCCGCAGAAGTGTTTCGGCTCCGACGGTGGACTGTGGATCGCGATCATGTCACCCAAGGCGCTCGAACGGAGCGCCTTGATCGGTGCCTCAGGTCGCTACATTCCCCCGTTTCTGGATCTCAACATCGCGATCGAGAACTCGAGACTCGACCAGACCTACAACACCCCGGCACTCGTCACGTTGATGTTGCTCGCCGAACAGGTCGAGTGGTTCAACGCGAATGGCGGCCTCGCATGGTCCTCGGCGCGCTCGGACGCCTCTGCGACAATCCTCTATGGCTGGGCCGAAACATCACCAGTTGCCGAACCGTTCGTAAAAGAGCCCAAGGAGCGCAGCACCGTCGTCGGCACGATCGACTTCGTCGAGGGGATCGACGCGTCAGCGATCGCAAAGGTACTGCGCGCGAATGGCATCGTCGACACCGAGCCCTACCGAAAGCTCGGGCGAAACCAGCTGCGCATCTCGATGTTTCCGGGCGTCGAAAGCTCGGACATCGAACGGCTGACTGGCTGTATCGACTACGTCATCGCCAAGCTCTCGTGAACCGAGAGCCTCGGTCGAAAGGTTGAGCGGGTACGCGACCCATCACAGGGTTTGGGGCCATTGCCCCGTGTCTTCGCGATCAACCAACGTCATGTCGCATTCCCCGTGGACCTTTGCGTTTCACGCGAATAGCTGATTCCGCCAGCCAAAGGAGCACGGACCCCCCGGTGGCTGACATCGCCAGTGCTGTCAGCTGGCAGCTCAGTCCCTACGACTCGAGCCCGCCGGAGACGTCCTCAAGACGCTCCTTGCCCCGGGTGATGAATGGCATCATCGCCCGCAACTCGGCGCCGATCTTCTCGATCGGGTGCTCGCGTCCTCGCTCTTGAAGGGCTCGGTAGTTTGGTAGCCCCGCCCTGTTCTCGGCGATCCACTCCTCGGCGAACCGACCATCCTGGATCTCATCGAGCACCCTGCGCATCTCGGCGCGCACAGCATCATTGACGATACGCGGTCCGCGCGTGAGGTCTCCGTATTCCGCCGTGGAAGAGATGGAAAAGCGCATTCCGGCGATGCCCTGTTCGTACATCAGGTCAACAATAAGCTTGACCTCATGCAGGCATTCGAAATAGGCAGACTCGGGCTGGTACCCCGCGGCGACGAGCGTCTCAAAACCCGCAGTGATAAGTGCAGTCAGACCTCCGCAGAGCACGACCTGCTCACCGAAGAGATCCGTCTCGGTCTCCTCCGTGAAGGTGGTCTCGAGCACGCCGGCGCGCGTGCCGCCAATAGCGTCCGCATAGGCAAGGGCGATCGCCTTGGCATTGCCCGTCGCATCGTTCTCCACCGCGATCAGCGAGGGGACGCCACCGCCCTCAACGTAGGTCCTTCGCACGAGGTGCCCCGGGCCCTTCGGTGCAACCATCGCGACATCAACGCTCTTCGGGGGCACGATCGTCTTGTAACGGATATTGAATCCGTGCGCGAACAACAGAGCATCGCCGTCGCTGAGGTTCGGTGAAATATCGCGCTCGTAGACCCCCGCCTGGTCGGTGTCGGGAAGCAAGAGCATGATGATGTCCGCCTCCGCCGCAGCATCGGAGATATCGAGCACCCGGAGTCCTGCAGCCTCTGCCTTCCCACGAGAGCTCGAACCCGCACGCAACCCGACACGCACATCGATTCCCGAATCGCGCAGATTCAGTGCGTGGGCGTGCCCTTGGGATCCGTATCCAATGATCGCAACCTTGCGGTTCGCGATTAGGGACCGATCGGCGTCTTTCTCATAATAAAGCGTCGGCATGAATCTGCTCCTTCGTCTCTTTGCTATTCAATGAACCCTCGCGATCACCGATGATCACGGGAGAGGAATCTGATGACCTCGACAGCCGCCTAGCTCACACCACTCAACCTTGGAAGCGCGACAGCTCCCGTCCGCTGGAGTTCGCAGATCTTGTACGACCTTAGCTTTCGCTCAAAATCGTCGAGGAGGACCGGCTCCGCGACGAGTCGCAGCATGGTCTTTGTTTCAGACCTCTCCACCACAACCGCCCCGGAGCTCGCCACAAGCTCGCCGAGCTCTGCATCGGAGGCAAGTTCCGAATCGACCGTGACGAGCAGCAGCTCCGCGGTCTTTGCGTTGGCGGGGTCGAGCTCACTGATCTCGACCACGTTGACGAGCTTGTCGAGCTGGTCGATGACCTGTTGCAACAGGTTCGACTCAATATCGACGACGATCGAGATTCGCGAAAACCGCTCGTCATCGGTCGGAGCAACCGCAAGCGAGATGATGTTGTAGCCGCGTCTTGAGAAGAGCCCGGCCACTCTCAGGAGAACCCCCGCCTTGTTTTCGACATGCGCCGTGACAAGGTGATGTTGGGTGTGGGTAACGGTGGTCATCGCGGCTGGTCCGCCTGACTTGGGTGCACCAGGATGTCGTCGTTCGATGCCCCGGCGGGAACCATCGGGAAGACCTGTTCCATCGCATCCGTACGAAAGTCAATGACCACGGATCGGTCATTGATCGCGTTGGCGCGTTCGATCGCCGCGCCAACGTCTCGTGGATCGGTGACACGGATTCCGACACAGCCCATCGCCTCGGCCCACTTGACATAGTCAGGCAGATCCGCGGAGAGATACACCTCGGAGTAGCGCTGTTCATAGAACATGTGCTGCCATTGGCGGACCATGCCGAGATAGGCGTTGTTCAATATCGCAACCTTGATGGGAATCCGCTCCGCACTCGCGGTGACGAGCTCCTGGGCGGTCATCTGGAAGCACCCGTCACCGTCGATCGCCCAGACCATCTTCTCGGGACGACCGACCTTCGCGCCAAGTGCGGCGGGAACCGCAAAGCCCATCGTGCCAAGCCCCCCGGAGTTCACCCAGCTGCGCGGCTCTTCAAATTGCCAGTGCTGCGCGGCCCACATCTGGTGTTGGCCGACACCCGCGACAAGGATCGTTCCTCTCGGAGTGAGACGGCGGAGCTCTTCGACGACAAACTGTGGTTTGATACGGTCGATCTCGCCCGGAGCCGATGCGCCCGCGCCGTCGTAGGTATAGGGGAAACGCTCCTTCCAGTCCTGACAGCGCGACAGCCACTGGCCGATCCGTTCGGTGCTCCTCTCGAGCGGCGCCAGCTCCAGCTGGGCGTTCATCGCCGCGATCGCGAGACGACAGTCCGCCGCGATCGGAACCTCGGCCCGACGCACCTTTCCGAGTTCAGCCCGGTCGATATCGACGTGGATAACCTTCGCACCCTTCGCAAAGTCCTCGATCCGTCCGGTGACACGGTCATCAAAGCGCGCTCCGAATGAGATCACGAGATCTGAGTGCTGCAGCGCCGTCACCGCGGCGAAGTTGCCGTGCATGCCCGGCATCCCAAGATGCAGAGCGTGTGAGTCGGAAAATGCGCCTCTCGCCATCAACGTCGTGACGAGTGGAATTCCGGTGAGTTCGACGAAACGCGCCAATTCAACCGCTCCATTCGCCTTCACAACACCACCACCGACATAGAGCACCGGCTGTTTCGCGTCGCGTACGAGCGCGAGTGCTGCCGCAACCTCGTCTCCCGTCGGCTCCCCAGCAACGCGATAACCCGGAAGGTCCAGCACACCGGGCTCCTCGTAGTCGATCGTGGAGGTGGCGACGTCCTTTGGAAAATCGATCAATACCGGACCGGGCCGACCGGTCGTTGCCACATAGAAAGCCTCAGCAACCACCCGGGCGATGTCGTTCGCATCGGTGATCAACCAGTTGTGCTTGGTGATCGAGGCGGTGATCCCGGTGGTGTCGACCTCCTGAAAGGCGTCAGTACCGATTGAGGTGGTCGCCACCTGACCGGTGATGACCACGATCGGAACGGAATCCATGTACGCATCTGCGAGCGCGGTGACAATGTTCGTCGCCCCCGGCCCGCTCGTCACCATCGCAACACCGGGGCGGCCGGTGACCTGGGCGTAGCCTTCGGCCGCGTGTCCTGCACCCTGCTCGTGGCGGACGAGGATATGACGAATTGATGAGTCGATGATTGGGTCATAGACCGGGAGAATCGCACCGCCGGGCAGGCCAAATACGACCTCGACACCCTCACGCTCAAGACTCTTGATCAACGCCTGTGCCCCGGTGAGTTTCATGGCTCCCCTCGACTTTTCCTTGTTGTGCCGTCTTTGCCCACCTAGCACGGATAACCATTCTAAGCGGGAAATAAAAAGACCTCCCACATGGGAGGTCGCGAGCGCACAGACGGCGTGGCCGGTATGCGCTAGCTCAATACTACTACCAGTGTGAAAGTGGTCATCCCCCTCATCCTTGCAGAAAACAGCCGATTTGACAAGGAGGGTCGGCTCGGGATTGCAAGCTGGCCCCGGCAGCAGCCAATCCTCTCGTACGTCGAAGCAGATACCATGACGATTTGAGTTACAAATCGTGATGCCGTGTCTGCTCCAGACCGCCAACTTTTATGCTTTTCCACGACAATCCACCAACGATAGGGGTCAAGCGAATGAACAAAAACTCCGCGGATCCACAAGATGCAGCTGCCAAATCCCTGGTGTCGGGGGCTCACCTCGTTGGAAGCGTTCCGCTCTCGAATAATTCCGAAGTGTTCCTTACCGTCTCTGCGGCAATCGGTCGCCATTTGCGCCGTATCTCGGATGGGGAGACTGGAACACGATCAAGATGGAACAGCTGGACGGCACCGAGCTACGAGCACACTCGAGGTCTCGAACTCGTCGAACCCCCGTCCGGTAGCTATACACCATGGCGACAGGCCAAAATCGTCATAGACCCGAAAGACTTGGTACTTGCCCCATTAGGTTTCTCCGATGCCGCCATCGAATCCTATGGAGTCTTCTCCAGTCTCAAGAAATCAGGGAAGATTCCCGGGCACCTCCGCTTCCAAGTCTGCCTGCCCTCACCAATCGCAGCAATGATAATCCTCATCGAACAGAACTCCCGAGCTGCAGTAGAGCCGGCGCACGTGACCCGACTCACCCAGGAGATCAACGAGATCGTCGAAGCCATTCCGAATCAAGAGCTGGCAATCCAGTGGGATGTGTGCCAGGACGTTGGGATATGGGAGGGGTACTATCCTGCATATTTCCCCGATGCCAAGAGTGGCGTCATTGAACGTCTGAAAGCGCGAGCTGAATCGATTCCCGAGGAGGTCGAGGTCGGGTTTCACCTTTGTTATGGAGACTTCAAACATAAGCATTTTCTTGAGCCTCAAGACCTCGGCGTCGCTACAGACATCGCAAACGCATTAGCAGCCTCTATCAACCGAACAATTAATTGGATCCACATGCCCGTACCGATTGACCGCGATGACTTCGAATACTTCGCACCCCTTGGCAACCTCAACGTTCAATCCGAAACCGAGATATATCTTGGCTTGATACATTACGACGATGGAGTTGAAGGGGCATCTCGGCGCATTAAGGCCGCGCAAAAAGTAATCAAGAATTTCGGTGCGGCAACTGAATGTGGATTCGGTAGACGCGCTCCAGAGACAATCGCCCCGCTTCTCGATCTCCACGCCGCAATCACCAGACCAGTGATCTACTGACCTTTCGGTAATATAATGACAGATTAGTCATAAAGAAAGACCGGTGTGTTCAAGGAAGTTGAAGCACAGTTGCTCGTCGTTGCCGATGCGACAGAGTCCGGCGTCGGCGACGACCTCGGCATCGTCGATGGTCTCTGGGCACTGGTTGGCGAGCTCTCGTGACTTCACGTTGCCCCAGACGAGTTCGACAGGATTGAGCTCGGGAGCGTAGGCGGGGAGCCGTTCAACGACGAGCCAG
>DATKRV010000042.1:0-21046 GCA_035532075.1 Acidimicrobiales bacterium
CACTCGTTCTCTACTGGCTTGCCCACGCCTACGCCCGTCATCTCGCCGAACGGCTGACGCGACCAGAGGAGTGGCAACCGCGCGACATCGGGGTCACGTTGCTTCACGAAGCGGCGCTCGTGAAGGGCGCAGCACTACCGATCGTCGCATTGCTACTTTCGTGGCTCGCCGGAGCAAGTCTGTCCACCGGTGTCGCAGCCGCGCTGTGGACTGCGGCTGTCGAACTGTTCCTCCTTGAAGTGGCGGCAGGAGTCGGGCGCAAACTACCGCCGCGAGAGATGGCGGTCGAAGTCGTTCTTGGTGCGGCCTTGGCTGTGGGGATTTTCGGTATTCGCATCGTGCTGCATTGAGTGGGTATACGGCTTTTCGGGCCACTCACGTCTAGCCCGCACTCGCATCGGGGTTGAGAGGAATGATCACATGGCACAAAGAGAAAAATGACGGGGGGATCACTTGGCCACGCAATTGCCATGAGACCTGGGGCATGCGCTGGAAAGGTGGCAGGGCTGACCATTGCGCTGGGAGCGCTCGTCGTCACAGGCTCTGGCGCGTCAGGCGGTGAACTTTCGCGGCGCTCGGCGGCGCTCGTGCGCTCGACTGTTCAGGACAGATGCTTCGACCAACCACCCACGGCGTGCTAGCAACAGAACGTGAGCACCGATCGCGGAGTTGCCCAGCAACGCGTGGCACCCATATCGACGGATCGGGTTGCCAAGTATGTCCGCCTATCCGCGCAGCCTGTTAGCAGATGGCCGTAGAAAACCCTAGGTCTCATTTGGGCCAGGAGCGAGAGGAGAGGCTTCCCTGGGCGTAAGCACGATGACTGCTATCTGTTAGGATAGCAACATGACTACAGCCAGCTCAGTGATCCAAAAGCTCCGGAAGGCAAACGGATTTACACTCCGTTCGCTCGCGGATCGCGCCGGCACGTCGTCTGCGACACTCTCGAACTACGAGCTCGGCATTAAAGAACCGCGGCTGTCCACGCTCGAACGTCTCGTCGAGGCAGGCGGTTCGAAACTCCTCGTTGAGATCATCCCAGCCACCATTAACGGCCGTTGGAATGACGCTCGAGTAAGTGCAGCCGAAAATTCGCGGCGAGTTGCAAAGGCATTGCAGAACAACAAAGAGGAGATCGCCTTTCGGATCTGTCTAGAGTTGATCGACGACCTGAAGTCGGTCACGCCTTATCGTCTCGCACAGCTCACTCGGGACACTCCACCTATCACAGGTGATCCCCGCTACGACGCCCTGATCGCAGCGATTGTCGAGGATGTTTGCGTCAGCGTTGGTGCCCCTACTCCACTTTGGGTATACGAGGACACTCGAGCGGTCGAAAAGTGGTATCTGACAGACATCGAATCCCTCCATGAGGATGCCGATCGAGAGACGCCTTCTGTATACCGACGGCACGGCGTGTTCATTCTCGAAGACGAATTGTCTCGGGCGTAATGCTTACTCGGGAAGAGGCCGAAGCAGCGCTAGAAGACCTCAGCATGGAGCTTGAGCAGCGCGAACGCCACTCCAAGATTTACATCGTTGGCGGGGCTGCGCTCATGCTGGGCTTTGCAAGTCGTGACGCCACGAAGGATATTGATGCTGTCATCACACCTCGTGGCGAAATCATGCCGGTTGTGCTTGAGATCGCACGTCGACGAAACCTCACCGACGATTGGCTGAACTCTGCAGCAGCGATGTACTTACCTCCGTGGCCGGAGGACCCAAATCCCCGAATCATCATCTCGACTGAACATGTGCAGATCTCAATCGCGTCGGCCGACATGTTGTTAGCGATGAAGATTCACGCGAGTCGTGGTCGACAGGACATCGAGGACTTGCGCTTCCTACTTGCCGAAGTAGGGATCAACGACTACCAAGAGGCTGTCTCCCATTTCGAGCGCTTCTACGAGGAGGACTCCATCAAAGATCGAGCAATAAAGATTCTCATCGATATCTTCGGTGGACCTGGATCAAGTTCGTGATCCCTTCGATCAATGTCCATTGTCCCAGCAGTCTCCATCAAACAGTGCATGCAATACCCTGGTACACGGCTTTCCGACACCGTCATCGCACGCACGGTTGCGCACGATTCGCCGGTTATTGAACTCAACAATATGCCTCTGAAAAGTGATCCGTGAGAACCGCCGTGAGAACCATAGGTCGGCTAAAGGCAGATAGTGGTGGTTTACGATGGACAACACAAAGAGTACGAATGTCCAGATCAGAGTCACTATTTGACACTCGTGGTTACTAGCTTGTAACCATGGAAAATGGCTTGGGTCTCACTGGGGGTCAAGAGGTCGGGAGTTCAAATCTCCCCAGCCCGACCACTACGTAGCAGTTCAAGGACACCCCGTCCGAATCCGAAGAGCGGGGTATAGCGGATGAGCACCTAATTACCAGAAACCAGCGGAAGGCTCTGCACATCTGTTGGTAGTTGACACCTACGCATTGGAAACACCGCTCGGAAACAGACCCTACCCGTCCATATGTACTCGAGACCTAAGTGGTAGCGCAACTCGCTTTATCGGCGCGGTGCATGACTCAAACAAGAGGAGGAGGTTCGCCAGAACGAGTGACGAATCTCCTCCGATTTGTAGCGGGCTATTGCGTTGGAGGTCTATTCAATTTGGGTCAGCCGATAATGCCATACAGCTGATTATCTGAAGTGGAATTCGCATACACCGCAGACCTCCCGTCAAAGCCTTTACCGGCGGTGCCCACATTTCAACGTTGGCGAACTCCATTCGGCCATCTCAACCACACCCAAGCATCGACTGCGCGGCGGACGGTTCTGGCACCTAGGGTCAACGGGTCAAATGTTTGGATGAGCTGTGGAATCTGCCGATACGGTGGGGCCGATACCTATCCCGTATCTGACCGCGCTCGGCGACCTGAACTGTTCTGAACGATCTCTAGATTTCATTTTCTGGTGCGTTTAGCATCTTACCGGCATCGCTTGATGAATCGACAGCAACAGGTACCGGAGGAATACGATGAGCGAAGCAAGATTATTGGTTGGCACTCGAAAAGGCGCATTTGTTCTGAGATCGAGCGGGCTCAGAAAATCCTGGTCGGTGGATGGTCCGTTTTTTGGTGGCTGGGAGCTTTATCACCTCAAGGGATCACCAGTTGATCCCGACCGAATTTATGCGTCCCAATCGAACAGTTGGTTCGGTCAACAGATCCAGCGATCGGACGACGGCGGAAAAACCTGGAATCCCGTAGGAAACCGTTTTGAATACGAGGGAACAACCGAAAGTCATCAGTGGTACGACGGAACTCCTCACCCCTGGGAGTTTGCTCGCGTCTGGCATCTCGAACCATCGCTTGATGACCCTGACACGGTCTATGCGGGTGTCGAGGATGCCGCGATGTTTAAGTCAACCGACGCCGGAGAAGAGTGGCAGGAGATGCCCGGACTCAGACTGCAAGGATCCGGGTCGTCATGGCAACCAGGAGCTGGGGGAATGTGCCTGCACACAATCCTTCTCGACCAGTCGAACCCGCTACGGATCTTTGTCGCCATTTCGGCAGCGGGCGCCTTTAGAAGCGAGGATGGTGGCAATTCATGGAAACCAATAAATCGTGGGTTGAGGTCGGAAGAGATCCCCGATCAGGAGGCTGAGGTGGGTCACTGCGTCCACCGCATTGCGAGTCATCCATCCCTTCCTGAGGTGCTTTTTATGCAAAAGCACTGGGGGGTCTTCCGCAGCGACAATGCCGGCGATAACTGGATAAAGGTGAGCGGCGAACTTCCTTCGGACTTTGGATTTCCAATTGCCGTGCATGCGCACGAGCCGGCAACGGTCTATGTCATACCGATCAAAAGCGACGCGGAGCATTATCCACCCGAGGGTAAGTTGCGCGTCTATCGGACAAAGGTGGGCGGCAACGAGTGGGAGCCGCTCACAAATGGTCTGCCGCAGTCGAACTGCTATGTCAATGTGCTGCGCGATGCGATGGACGTAGACAATTTCGACCCCTGCGGTATTTATTTCGGCACAACCGGTGGTCAGGTGTACGGATCATCCGATGCAGGCGATACATGGGAAACGCTCGTCGCGCATCTCCCCGCGGTCCTCTCGGTGGAGGCTCAGACCCTGCTGTGATCCGAGTTGTCATCCCGGCCCAGCTCAGAACCCTCGCAGCGACCGAGGGCGAGGTGGTCTGTGAGTTCGCGGAAGAACCAACAATTCGACACGTGCTCGATTATCTCGAGCGGCAATATCCAATGTTGCAAGGGACCATACGAGATCAAATTTCGGGCAAACGGCGCCCGTTTGTCCGGTTCTTCGCCGCCGGGCTCGATCTTTCGCACGAATCGATCGACACCTTGTTGCCGGTGTCGGTGCGGCGCGGTGAGGAGCCATTCATCGTGCTGGGTGCAATAGCCGGGGGCTGAGGAGTGCCTACACGGCCGATGGCGTCGTTTCAGGCCTATTCAATTTGGCCACGACGACGTATTTGCCTAAGGTGGCGCTGGTTGATTAAAAAGTCCGCCGTTCGAAAAGAGGTAGGCGATGAGTCTCTCGGAGGCCAGGATGACCACGACAGGTCACATGGGTGTTGAATTTGGCGCAATCGATGTCGACACTCATGTTGTTGAAAGCGAGGCCGTATGGTCCCATTTTGAAGATCACGGCCACCTCCCGCGCCCATACCTTGTAGAGGCCGCGGATCCGCGTACCGGAGTCCGGCGTTCCCGCTGGGTGATTGACGGAAAACTTGTTCCAAAACCCGAAGGCAAAGGAGCCCAGGCCGTGGCTACTCCACCGATTGCGGGTTTCGAGACCGGGGACGCAGGAGATGTCATCTGGGCCTGGCGCTCAATGGAGGACGTTGAAGGTCGTATGAGCGACAGCGTTGATAGGGGGGTCTCACGCCAGATCGTTTTTCCGACCATCTTTCTTGCTGATTTGACCTCCGATCCTTTGGTTCAGGTCGCGCTGGCCCGTGCCTACAACAGATTCATGGCAGAGCGCTGGGAGACTGCCAATCGGAACTTCTCCTGGGTCGTTGTCCCACCACTTCGCGATATGTCGAAAGCTCTCGACGAAATCGAATTCGGTCGAACGCATGGAGCGGTTGGCGTCTTATTCCATGGCCTCGAGATTGACCGGTCGATCGGAGATCCCTATTTCGAACAGGTCTACGAGCGTGCCGAAGAACTCGACCTTTCGATCTGTATCCACACAGGACCCGGCTCACCAACAATGCTCGACCTCCAAGACAGTCGATACACCAGAAATTTTGGACATAACCGCGTGCTTCCACTTATCGGTTTCCACGACCTTGTCTTCAGTGGCATTCCCGAGCGATTTCCATCACTTCGCTTTGGATTTCTCGAAGCTTCAGCCTCTTGGGTGCCCTTCCTCTTGCATTTCCTACGCCGTGCGTCACGTCGATCAGGGCGAGATCCACAATTTTACGGCCAGGAGATGTTCCGCGAATATCGAATTTATGTGGCCTGTGAGGCAGACGAAGACCTGCCCTATCTTGGCGAATGCATCGGGTGGGACAACTTGCTGATTGGAAGCGATTATGGGCACACCGACCAGTCCGCAGAGCTCGATATTGTCCAAAAGCTCGAGAATAGAAGTGACCTTGCCCAAAGCGCCCGGGACAAGATCCTCATAACGAACCCGACACGATTTTACGGCCTGGGAGACTTGCAAACGAGAAAGACCCGCTGACTCTCTGGAACTAGCTGCCTATCTGTTCACTTCCGACTTCGGGAAGAAATCCCTTCAGTCCACTCAATAGGCTATTGAGCTCCATCGGTACGACGAGCTTGGTCGAGGGGGAGGTACCAATTTCTCTTAGCGTGTCAAGATATTGCAGCAATAGAGTATTACCGTCAAGGGTCCTTGCGACTCCCAAAATGGTCTCAAGACCCCCCGAGAATCCTTGCGCCCGTAACAAAGCACTTTGACGCTCACCCTCAGCAGCGAGGATTGCGGCCTGCTGCTTTCCCTCTGCAAGAGTGATTGCAGCCTGACGCTCACCCTCAGCAGCGAGGATTGCAGAAGCCTTCTGACCCTCGGCCTCGGTGACTTGGGCCCGACGCGTTCGCTCGGCGGACATCTGACGGGTCATCGCCTCAAGCACCCCCGGCGGCGGATTCACCTCACGCACCTCGACATTGGTCACCTTCACGCCCCAACGCTCAGTCACCTCATCAAGCCTCACGCGTAAAAGAGCATTCATATTTTCCCGTTTTGAGAGCACATCGTCTAGGGGCATATCCCCAACAACACTTCGTAATGTTGTTGCTGCAACGTTCAGAGCTGCACCGGCAAAATTGAGAACTGCCACGACCGATACAAGCGGATCGACAACTTTGTAGAAGATGATGAAATCGATTGATATCGGAGCATTGTCACTCGTGATGGCAGTTTGATGTGGCACCTCGAGAAATTGCTCGCGCAGATCGACGAGAGAAGGACGGTCTGTGATCGGGTTGAGAAAAACCAATCCTGGTCCCTTGAGTCCAATCGCTCGACCGAGACGGAACAGCACAATACGTTGATATTCGCGGACGATCTTGATCGATAGAAAGGTGGCTACCATACCGAATGCAAGCACAACTCCAAGGATGATCCCTACGATCATTTCGATTCTCCTTTGTTCAACGCCTCGTTGTCTTCGCCCCAAACTTCAAGACGCAAACCCTCCCGGCCTATGACTTGAACAACCGCCCCGGCTTTAACATCACCGTTTAAGCTTGTGGCCGACCAATCTTCACCCATGAGATTCACCGTGCCGTCGGGAGTGAGAGCGGATTTCGCGACACCCTGTTTGCCCATCACGTGGTAGTGGTGCCCCAAGGAAACCGACGCATCAAAATGGAGCCCTCGCCATGCAAGTAGTCCCACGCCAACGGTGAGACAGACATCGGCGCTAAATAACGTCCATAGCAGCGCTGATGACTCGCCGGACACCGCTGTCGCGATGAGCCACGCAGCGCCTAACACCCCGAGAACCGTTGCAACCGCGTGGCTATGGGGCCCAAGATGAAAGCCAAGCAACGAAGTCAGGAAAAACATCCCGAGCAAGACTCCGGCAACAGCCCACATATGGTCTCCTTGTCTAGAGTCAACGCTACTCGTAGCGCGATCTTTTCGGTCAAAAAACAGTCGTGACCTCAGAGTGATAAGAGCAAAAGACGAGATTATCGACCGTCTCGTCCCTCGGCAGCTGCCCTATTGATACCAAGAATCGTGCCGAAACACGGCCATTGCGCGAGCACGGTTGGTGGCCCCTTGCTCGAAAACATCTCGGTCGCTTTTTTTGAACGGTGCACAAAATCTGCTCGCACGAAGATCCTGACGGCATTTCTGGTATGGCGGGAACTTGTAACAATTGGATGCTTGACGGATTCGCCGGGTCAGGGTTAACTGACCTTGTAGCCCATTATTGGGTGATGCAGAAACGGAGGTGCAGTTTGGGCACTACCACCGTCGGACGCACGCAACACAACTTCACAAAAGTAGGTGTTGGAACCCCAATCTTTAGATCGGAAATATTCGACCTTCGGGAGAGTACAGCTCAACGATTCAGTGGGTGGAAACTCGGCATGAGGGGTGGCCGACTTAAACGTGCCCAATCCCCGAATGACTAGCAACTCACCTTGAACTCACCGCCCCGCCGCATCATTGCTGCGAGCTGGGGCGGTGAGTACTTTTTGCCCATTCGCATGAGTCGCCAACGTAGCAATAGAAATCGCCCCGGCTTGGTTACCGAAAATAAATCTCCAGGGCGGAAGTTCATATAACGTGTGCCAGTCGGTGCACGACGTACGCGCGAGTAAAGCAGAGTGGGTGAGCGGTTTTGGAATTTACAACTTGGCGGGGAAGTGTCGGGATCATAAAGCCGACATTGCGGCTCGGCGGCACTGAAGAGTTTTTGAGACTCCTTCCGGAGGGAATCGGAATCCTTCCGATCTACCTCAACGTGGACCGCGGGACTACCGAGCAGTTCAAGGGAGTCTTGCCGCTCTACGAACGAGCTACACGTGAACTCGCAGAATCTGGTGTAGATCTCATTCACCCAGAGGGTGCGCCACCATTCATGGTGCACGGCTTTCATGGCGAGCAGGAAATCATCGACAGGTGGCAGACCGAGTTCAAAGTGCCAATCGTGACGTCCTCGATGTCGGCACTAGCGGCTTGTCGAACTCTTGGAATGACCAACATCATCGGAGTGAGTTATTTCCGTGGAGAGATCAATGACCTGTTTGCTCGCTACTTCGAAGAGGCAGGAATCCGTGTCGCGGCAATGGCGGGAATGAACGTTGCGTTCGACAGGGCACAATGGCTGGACTCGCGCGAGGTATACGCGTTCGTTCGGGCACTCTACCTAGATCATCAAGATGTAAACGGTATCTACCTTCTCGGTTCTGGATGGCACGTGCTCGACATCATTGAGCTGCTTGAACAAGACCTCGAGGTTCCTGTTGTACATCCGATCGCCTCTCGCATATGGACGATTCAACATCACCTACATGTCCGTGAGAAAATTCCGGGGTACGGCCAACTTCTGCGAGACCTTCCTCGACCGTTCGCACTTTAACAATTGATCATTGCATTGCAAAACAGTCTGAGGATCTCTGTCCACAGCAATCTTTAAGCCAGCGGCGCGCCACGCAAATTTGGGCCTGAGCACAAATTGAGTGCCCAATCGAGCACAATATGAGCTGTGAGCTGACAGCTCGAAGTGCTGTTTTCAAAGAGAAAAGGGAAGTGTCGTCACCTGATGAACGCGCAGCGTCCAAAACCGAATCAGCAGAGCAGCGTTGGCCGGGCGGATCTGCGCCGTTCACGCGAACTGCATCGACGCCAAATTCGAAAGAGAAGGACTGCGGTCGTAACGCTCTTTCTTGTTCTTCTCGTCGTTTCATTCGAGATATTAAAACCATCTCACATCGCCAATGCGCCAGTGAGGGTGACGCGGGTCGTCAAGCCGAACCCATTTGCCCCACTGCCAACGCCTGCTCCGCTTGCTCCTCTCTTTCACGGTGCTCCCGCAAGCGATGGAATCTGGATTCCGGCGGGTCGCGTTATTGATCAAAGAAGCGCAGTTTTCACAACGACGCTCCATCTTCCTGATCAGCGAACCGTTGCCGCTGGAGTTGCCTGGATGGATTCGAAGATGCTCGTCGCGAGACTCTATTCAGGGAGCTTCAGCCCTGGTGGACTGACGTGGAAATATACCGCTCCGATTACGCCTCGAGCAGCAAGAACCCTCGATGTTGCCTTCAATGGAGGATTTTTGATGAAAGACACAAAGGGCGGTTATTACGCTGAGGGTCGTTACGCGGATCCGCTCGTCAATGGCGCGGCATCACTAGTGATCTATCGCAACGGGCTTACCCAGATCGGAATTTGGGGCAGCGAAGTCAGAATGACCCCGGCGGTCGTCGCGGTGCGCCAGAATCTGGTCCTACTTATCAACAACGGAAAACTCGCGCCAAACATCAGTCCCACCGATACCTACCAATGGGGATATGCGCTTAATCAAGTAGTAGACACTTGGCGCAGCGGACTCGGAATCACTGCCGACGGGGCTCTTGTCTATGCCTATGGACCGATGAACGCCCTCGACCTCGCAAATGTTCTTAAACAAGCAGGTGCAGTTCGCGCGATGGTGCTTGATATGAACCCAGCCTGGACGGTATTTTCCACCTTCAATCCTTCAACACCCAACGGTCACGCCACCCCGGCGAACGGATTAAGCCTGCTCCCCAATACCGACTACGGCCCTAGCCGATTTTTCATGCCGACGTATGCCAGGGATTTTATTACGCTCTCCGTTCGATGAAATTTTCCTCATGCGACTGACCAAAAAGACGAAGTTACGAATCAGATTGTTTCTTGCGGTACCCATATTGTTGCTCGTCACCGTTTTGTTTCAGCTCTTTCCTTCGTCATCATCAGATCAGCCTCCTCTGTTCCACGGGCAGCCGCCGGCTTTGAAGAACTTCAACAATCAACTGAAAGGTCTATCGAAGACTCGTATAAAAATCGTAAAATTGGTCGAATCCCAGATCGGTTATCGAACGAATCCAGTCAAGAGCTACTGCAACAAATTCAGCGCCTATTGGTTCTCGGGTGTCTCCGACTGTCCGAACGGAGAGCTCGACGAGCAGTGGTGCGCGGACTTTGCAGCGTGGGCTTGGAGACTTGCAGGTGTATCTTTCACATATCAATACATAAACGGAGACATCAATTCCTCTTCAGCAAGTTTTTACGAATGGGGAGTTCGTTTTAGGAGATGGCATGCGAAAGGTACCGGGTATAAACCACTTCCCGGTGATGTAGCCGTCTACGGGCTCGATCGAGCAACACTGATTGCAGCACATGTGGCGGTCGTGATTGGCACCTCCGGGCCCAAATATGCACCAGCGGCCGTAAATGGAGATGCTGATCTGAAAAGCTTCAGTGACGTTGAGTTCGTGACACACGAAATTCACCCGGATGCAAAGTACCCGGGAGTTGCCCTTTCGGGATACGTCTCCCCGTAGCCATGATCTTCCTGTGACCGCCTCCAGAGGTTCGTTACGATCCGAGTAAGACAATGCAAATATGATCTGAGATCAACGCGGGAGAGTTTGCCATGGGCCAAGACGGCAGCATTGCACTTGAACAGGTGGAGGAGTTTGTGAGATGGCTGGGGAGGGCAAGCGCGTTACGCGAGGTGTTTCCGGAATATGTCCTGCTCGACTCCTCCGATTATCTCGCTGCGCTCGGAGAAATTAACACTCGGCGAGAAAGCATCGTCGCTATAGCCGAGCAGATTAATCCGGGAGTTGCCCGCAGGATTGCCGTCTGTCTCGATACCGAAGATGATCTGGAGGCAACCGCGATCGCGTGCCAGCGGCTCTATCTCATCCTTGAACCCGAGGGGCACCTCAACTGTTGAATAATCCGTCGGACTGGTTCTAGAGGCTCCGGGGAGGTAGGGAGGCAATTCGCCTCGCGAGGTTCACCGCGTGATCCCCGAGGCGCTCGTAGAAGCGTGCCACGAGAATCACCTGGGAGGAGATATTCATAGGCATCGTCGACTTCGCCACCTCTTCGGTCAGTTGATCTCGGAGAGTATCGAGTTCTTCGTCGGCGAGATCAACCTCGGTTGCGTCGAGGTCTCGATCGAGATATGCATCGGCGGCCTCATGCCACATCGCGATTGCAATTTCACTCATTCGTTGAAAGATACCTCTGCTCCGCGGCGACATCGCCGGGCCTATGTTGAAACGTGCTCTCTGCGCAATATGCTCCGCAAGGTCCGCGCTCCGCTCGAGCTCCGGCAATATCAACAGAACGTTGATTAACTGGCGCAGCTCCATGATCTGAGGATCGGTAGTCTCGATGCGCTGCCACACAAGACCCTCTATCTCGGAGGTGAGATCGTCAATTACCAGATCCGCCTCTACAATGCTTTCTGCGGTCTCCCGCTCGTCACCAAGCAACGCCATCGTCGCGCCAGCGAGAGCTTCGCTCACTAGCGCGAAGAGTCTCGTCACTCCCAAATCGATGGTGGACTGCTGCTGCACCGTATCGTGCACTGTGCCAAGGTTACTGTTCGAGACGGTCAAGGTTCCTCATCGTTCACTTCGAGTTCATTAATAGAGATTCTTACGATCCAGAATCGCCCCTTGACATTCAAGGCGACTGACGCGGAATCGGAATGGGCGAAATTATTCAAAAAGCGAGGGTTCCTCTTCGGCGATCCATTCAAAAAGTGGCTGAAACGAATACCAACCGGCATTTGGTGTGCCACTTTGAGATCTTGTCAGCTCGGCAACCTCATGAGAAATCATCTTTGGTTTTCCGGCCGCCTCAGCAAGTAGCTGTGATTGGCACGAGCGCTCCATTTTTATGAACCACCATGCAGCCTCGTCAACCGTCTTGCCGACGGTTAACAGTCCATGGTTCTGCAAGATAACCGCCTTGTGTTCTCCAAGCGTGTGCGCCAAACGCTTACCCTCTTCGGGCTCTAGAACCACACCCGTGAAGTCATCAAAAACGACATGATCGCCATAGAACGAGCAGACGTCCTGGGTGATGGGATCAAGCGGCCTTCCAAACGCTGACCAAGTCTTGCCATACATAGAATGGGCGTGTGCCGCTGAGACAACATCTGGTCGCGCCGCGTGCACCTCAGAGTGAATCGCGAATCCCGCCGCATTGACCTTTCGAGATCCTTCGACAACTTCTCCTCTGTCGTTCACGAGTAAAAGGTCACTTACTTTGACGCGTCCGAAGTGCAAGCCATAGGGATTCACCCAGAAGTGGTCCGATAGTTCCGGATCTCTTGCCGTGATATGACCGGCAGTGCCCTCGCTCCAACCACAACGCGCAAATATGCGAAAGGCAGCGGCAAGATGCTGTTTGCGATAGGTACGTTCTTCCTCGATGGTCGAAAACGAAGGAATTTGGGGACGCGGCTGGACCGTCATGAACCACCCTCCAAACAATCACCGAAACGAAAAATCGTTTTCTCCGTCATGCCGAGGTTACTCGCTCGATGAGCAAATGCAGGTGCGAGTTCGGCGCGAGTGTTTGATCTCGGAGGCAACCGCAGCGGAGCTCGGTTGAAGGGGATTCCTTAGCACAACTAAACAATTTCTGGCATCAGCCCTTGGCGATCGATGCACACCCCGAGAGATACCGCGGGTGACCCATCGAGATCGAGCCAGGTACCCTGAAGACAAGACGACCCCTTTTGGGGGATTTGCCGGCAGGCCTCTTCCGCACACATGCAGAACAAGATGGTTTGTGCTTGCAAATCATCTCTTGAGCGCGCCGGGTTGGCAAACCACGGATTCCTTGTCGCCGGATCATTCACCACGGCCGTAAGAGCGTATTCATCTCCGTAATTATCAGATCCCTCGAATTCGGTCAGGCGCACGCGCGCCTCGAGGGTGTGACGCAACGTCTTTCACCTTATAGTTCAATTCCCCGGACTTAGTTGGTGAACATCGCGTTGGTCGGATTCAACAGCAGAGAGGTTCCGGGCGTGCTTAAATCGACGACATATGAGTGATCCTGCACTGTCGCCGACAATATGGAGATGTAAACGCTGTGGTGGCCTTATTCACCCTTCAGACGAGCGCAATCCACTCGCATGGTGTGCAAAATGCAATCGTCTCGTCGAAGGTGTACGTGATGGCGGCTGACGTCACACCACACGCTTAGAGTCCCGTTCTCGTGATTGTGGAGCCATCAATGGACAGGGCGAAACCGTCGGACAGGCCCGTCCTGAATGAACATTTAGCGGAATTTGGAACGACGATCTTCGCCGAAATGTCGGCACTCGCGCTGGCCACCAATTCGATCAACCTAGGACAGGGTTTTCCCGACACCGATGGACCAGAGGAGATCAAAGCTGCCGCGATAGCGGCAATTCAGGCAGGATATAACCAATATCCTCCGGGACGTGGTATTCCTGCATTGCTTGAGGCAATATCAATACACCAGACGCGCTTTTATGGCCTCGAGTTTGATCCGCTGACCGAGGTGCTCGTAACCGCTGGGGCGACCGAGGCGGTTACCGCAGCAACTCTTGCCCTTTGCAAACCTGGCGACGAGGTGCTCCTCTTCGAGCCCTATTACGACTCGTATGTGGCAGCCATCGCGATGTCCGGAGCGACGCGCAGAACTGTTCCCCTCCACCCTCCGAACTGGGATTTCGATCCCGCAGAGCTTCGCCGGGCCATCACCCCAAGAACGCGGCTTTTGATTCTCAATACGCCGCACAATCCGACAGGAAAGGTTTTCAGCCGGGATGAACTTCAATGTATTGCAGATCTTGCCGACGAGTTTGACCTATTTGTACTTACCGACGAAGTTTACGAACATCTCGTCTACGAGGGACGGCACCTTCCACTCGCCGCATTTGAAGGCATGCGTAACCGCACAATTACAGTTTCATCGGCCGGAAAGTCCTTCTCATTCACCGGCTGGAAGATCGGTTGGGTGTGCGCAAGCGCGCCGCTCGTCAGTGCGGTTCAAATGGTGAAACAGTTCCTCACCTATGTCAACGGCGCGCCATTCCAATATGCAACGGTAACGGCTCTGAATATGCCAGATCGCTACTTCGAGGACCTTCGTGACTCTTTGTCACGCAAGCGCGACCTGCTTTCGAACGGACTCGCAGAGATCGGTTTTGTCGTGCTCCCTAGCGCCGGCACGTATTTTGTTAACACCCTTATAACTCCCATATCCGCAGAAGACTCGATGACCTTTTGCCGCTTACTTCCAGAGCGTTGCGGCGTCGTTGCAATACCGACCAACGTGTTCTTTGACTCGAAATCACTTGGCTCGGGCCTCGTTCGCTGGGCATTCTGCAAGAGGAACGAACTCCTGCTTGAGGCGCTGGAACGGCTAAACCACCTGAAGGGCTCGGACGTTGCTATCGCACAAGAAGTTTGACCGACACCGATATGCCAGCGACGATAATGACGGCGCGCAGAACGGGGTTTGGCAGACGACGCCCCACGTGTGCACCGAATTGACCACCGAGGATTGACGATATCGCGATAATCGCGACAAAAATCCAGTTGACGTGTGCAAAGGAGATGAACAATATTCCGGCAATCGCATTCGCCATGAACGTGAGCACATTCTTCAATCCGTTGAGTCTCTGAAGAGTTTCGTCGAGCCCGATCGCGAGAATTGCCATCATCACGACACCTTGCGCGGCTCCGAAATACCCGCCATAGACACCGGTTGCAAAAATCCCCAACCTCAGCCAGACGCTGCCATGCTGGTGCCTCGGTCCACGCGCAGCTAGCTTCCGGGCAATCCGCGGCTGGACAATGACGAGGGCAACCGCGGCAAGCACGAGCCAAGGAACAATCGCGATAAATGCTGCCGGACGATAAAGCAGCAACAGCCCTCCGGTGAGGCCCCCGGCTGCGGAGTAGGGGAGCAGGGTTCGGACACGTTTTGCCTGACCAACGAGCTCGCGGCGGTAGCCGTGAACGCTGCTCGCATTGCCTCCCGTTATTCCAACGCTGTTCGTGATGTTGGCGATAAAGGGCGACAGGCCAAGAGCCACCAGGGTCGGAAAGGTGATCAGCGATCCCGACCCGACGATTGAGTTGATCGTTCCCGCGCCAAATCCTGCCGCGAAGACAGCGAGAATGGCGAGAGCGCCGAGGTGATGATGCGTCTGTAGTTCAGAAAGAAGATATTCGAAGCGCAAGTAAGGTGTCTCTCCCTAAGGAGTAAGCAGGTCGCGGATTCCCTCCAACTCGACCCTAACTCGCCGCCACCGCGCCATGAGCCTGATCCGGAGAATGCACCCAGGCCCACGCCTCCGCCAGCTTGAGGACGGAATCACTCGTAGATCCCTGTGCGAGGTGTTGAAGAAGTCGCTCCGATATCGCTTCTAGCAGCTCAGTCTGTGTTGCCATTGCTCACCCCTTGTGGATACTCGCCCCACCGTTGACGAGATTGAATGGCTTCACAATAGGAGAGAATATTTCGTAGCGCGTCATATGTGATCTGCGCCATCGACGTTTGATTCCGGTCACGGCAGAGCGAGACAATTGACCGGTTTCGGGGTTATCTCATCGCGCGTAGAATGAGGAGGCATGAAAGACGCCCACGCCCGTTTTCTTGAATATCTCCAGAGATGGTGGGCCGCTCAATTGGGCGCGACAGGTGACGCTCACACGTGGACGAATGGGCGGGATACCCACGCATTGGCCGCACAGTTTCGCAGAGATCCCCAATTTGAGGTAGCCCAAGCCGGGCTGCTTCATCGCCGCCTTTCACCATTTGAGGCACGCGATGCCGTAGATCATCTCGACCCCCTGCCGAACGTGACCGACGCCGAACTTTTGACCGATGCCCTCGTCAGGGCCAGCTCTACAGCCCGCCGTGTTCGGACCACTACGGCTGCAGGCGCTGTCATCACGATCTCGGCCCTCATGCTTCGCAGGGCGCTCCGTAAACGCTCATAGCCACGTCTACCGGCTGATTCAACTTTCATGCCTGTCCCACGCGATGGCGAACGCCGGATATGGACGATTCCGAATGTACTCTCGATCGGGCGAGTGGCTCTGTTCGTTTGGTTCCTCGAGGAGCTCTTTTTTGCTGACGATCGTTTTTTGGCAGCGGTTGCACTTTCCATAGCCGGCGTGACCGATTACCTCGACGGCTTCATTGCACGGAGATTTGATCAAGCGAGCGAACTCGGCAAGTTCCTCGATCCCGCAGTCGATCGTCTCATGACCACGGGAACCCTCGTCTCTTTGATGGTTTTTGGGGCAATTCCCCTCTGGCTGGGATCGCTGATACTTGCTCGGGAGGTTGTCGTGAGCGTGGCTGCCCTTTTTGTCGCGTCAAAAGGGATCCGGGATATTGAGGTTGTCTTTATTGGGAAACTTGGCACATTTGGCTTCATGTGTGCCCTCCCGATGATCCTCTTCGGGTCCGGTCGGGGCCAGCTAGAACACGCATTTGGAGCGGCAGGGTGGGTCATTCTGGCGCCTTCGTTGGTCTTGGCGATCGCGTCAGCCTGGATATATCTTCCTCGCATCCGAGCCGCCTTTGGTGGTCGAAACAGTCTGACCGGTTGAATTCCAATGACTTTTTGTCACGGGCTGCACCACGGTAAATGTCTGGGTAATCTCTCGCGATGCCGACAATTGGCTACGATGCGCTCATGAATATTCCGGACGAACTTCGCTATACCAGTGACCACGAGTGGGCGCGCGCTGAGGAGATCGGCATACGTATGGGGATCACGGATTTTGCGCAAGAGGCATTGGGAGACGTCGTTTTTGTCGACCTGCCAAAACCTGGAGAGGAATTCGAAAAAGGGGCCAAGATCGGTGAGGTCGAGTCCACCAAATCCGTATCCGAGGTCTACTCCCCGATAGCCGGAAAAGTGGTCGTCGTAAATAGTTCGCTTTCGGACTCACCCGAGATCATCAATTCAGACCCTTATGGCGAGGGGTGGTTCTGTGTTATCGCTCCACGAGATGAAAAGGCCTTCGAAGAGTTACTCAGCGCATCGAAGTATGAAGAATTAACAGACGAGTAACACCGAGTAATTTCCCCCTTCAAAGACCACCTGCGGGTAGAGTACCGTATACAGCGTGTTCTGTCCCAGCTGCGGCCATCGCAATCCAATCGGGGTAAATTTTTGCTCCTCGTGCGGCGCTTCGCTCTCTGGAGTGACGTCAAACACTGCGGCGTTCGTCCCCGATGATCCATCAATCGAACTTGCTTCGGACGAGATTCTCGAGGGCCTCGGAGAACTTGAGTTGGGCACGGGTGTCCTCATTGAAAAAAGCGGCGCGGACGCGGGAACCAAGCACTTCCTCACCCAGCCGAGCATCACTGTCGGTCGTCACCCTGAAAGCGATATCTTTCTTGATGACATTACTGTTTCGCGCAGACACGCAGAATTCATACGTGATGATGGTTCGTACAAAGTGAAAGATGTAGGTTCTTTAAATGGAACCTACGTGAATCGAGAGCGGATCGAGGAGACACTTTTGCGCACAGGAGACGAAGTGCAGATCGGCAAATTTAAGCTCCTTTATGTCTCGGCCCACGTGCGATGAGCGAAATCCGCGGCGTTCCTGCAGGTGCCAATGGTTATCTATCAATACGTGAAGTTCTTGATGAGCTTGTCGCCGATTTCGATGACGTCACGATCTCGAAGATCCGCTTTCTTGAAAGCCGGGGTCTTATCCATCCCGAGCGCACTCCATCTGGATATCGGAAGTTCTACCCCGCTGATGTCAAGCGACTGAGATGGATTCTTCGACAGCAAAAGGATAATTTCCTCCCGCTCAAGGTAATCAAGCGGCGACTTGACCTCGAAGACGGACGAACACCTGATCTACCCGATAGTCCCTCACTTTTTGATGATGAGATGGATCTTGAGGATCGCGATCGCGAACTTGCATCAGTTGTATCGAATATCCGCCAGGTTGCGCGCTTCGGCGCGGAGGGACAAGTGCCCCCGAACGAAACACAACCTCAACGGGCAATCGTCAACGATTCGATATCTTCTTTGCAAGAGACCTCTGATCTTCCTACGGCATCTCAAAAGTCTCATCTTGTCGCCGTGCCGGTTACAGCGGCACTCGCAAATGGATTCGAGGACTCAGCCAAAGACGATGAAAGTAGTTCCGGGACGCGTCATCCAAACCATCCTTCCCAGGCTGAGGCGAGCGAAAGCTCTGCGCAGTCGAACACGTCATCGGTCGCTCGGCAGAAATCGCAGAGTCCGAGCGCGAACAAAAAACCGACCGGTGCGCCATCGAATCCAGATGCTCGAATTGACAGCGGAAAAAAATCGAGCAACCTCTCGGATGTCTGCTTTTCCATCGACGAACTCGCATCGGCCACATCGACGACGGTCGACGTCATCGCAGAACTTGAGGAATTCGGCTTCATCTCGAGCCAGGAAGTTGGGGGAGTACCGTGTTTCGACGGCGACGACGTAATAGTTGCAAAAACCATCGTCAGTTTCAGGTCGTACGGTTTGGAACCACGGCACCTCAAGTCAATTCGCCACGCCGCCGAGCGCGATGCAGCACTCTATGGCCAGGTAGTTACACCTCTCTTGCGGCAGCGCAATCCCGATGCGCGAGCTCGGGCGCAAACCCAACTGGGCGAATTGGCCGACCGGGGCGCGACACTCTATGAACAGATTCTTCGCGCCGAACTTCGCCGCTTGAGCGGCGGTTAGGAAATCTCTTATGTTCTCCCAGAGAGGCGGACGAGGCGCGCTTCCTGGTCTATTGGTGAAAGTGCGACGGCGCGAATGCACCGAGAAACTTCCTTCCCATCGGTAGACTGCCGTCATGCGCGAGGTTCAGCTAGTAGGAGTAAGAATCGACCTCCAGACCAACACTCCGATCGTCTTGCTCGAGGAGGTTTATGGGGACCGAACGCTGCCCATCTTTATTGGCTCCGCTGAGGCCTCGGCGATCGCGTTTGCGATCGAGGGCGTCGAAGTACCTCGACCGATGACTCACGATCTCTTGAACAACATACTGAACGAACTTGGCGCGGAACTTGTCCGAGCCGTGATTTCAGATGTCATTGACGGGACCTATTATGCGGAGCTCTACGTACGCGCGCATGGAAACGACCATGTGATCTCCGCACGTCCTTCAGACGCAATTGCGCTGGCGATTCGGAGCGGCTCACCGATGTACATTGCAGACGCTTTGATGGACAATGCCCCAAGACTCATCGAAGGGCCAGAGGGAGAAGATCGAGAGGAAGAGGATGCACCCGAGGAGATCGTGGACGAATTCCTTGAATTCCTCGACAATGTTCGTCCGGAAGACTTCGAATAGAGCACTCCGACGAGCTCCTCCACAGCGCAACAATTGTCATTGACGGACATCGGTACAGCTCCTAGTGTTATGACACTGACGTAACTACGCCTTTGTGGTCTTTTGGAGGCACGAGGCCTCTCAACTTCGCGTGAAAGAGGAATGATCACCAATGACATCCAATGCTGGAAAGGGATTTCGCGGGACCAAGGTCTGCAAGATAGTCGGGATCAGCTATCGCCAGCTTGACTACTGGGCCCGGACCGGACTTCTGCGTCCATCACTCGAAGAGGCAAAGGGCAGCGGTTCCCAACGCCTCTATTCGTATGAGGATGTGTTGGAATTGAAGGTGATCAAACAGCTGCTAGACGCTGGGATCAACCTTCAACAATCACGACGTGCTATCGCGTGCCTGCGCGAAGCAGGTGAAGATATTTCGAGTTCAAATCTTGTGATTGCCGGGAAGGGCACGGTACTTGCGCGTTCTGGAGAAGAGATCGTCGATCTTCTCAAGGGAGGACAAGGGGTCTTTAACATTGTTCCCCTTGCCGGGGTTGTTGACGAGATTGACGCGGCAATCCTTGAATTCGGCGAATCGAACCCATCCGCAATTTCGAGCGATTTGCCCGCAAGTATCTCACTTGCGAACTGATTCTCCGAGTCGTGGCAACTGACGCTCGGTTCGCGCCACCCCGGTCGTTAAGCGATATCTTCAAAACATGGATTTAAAGCGAAGCCCGCTCCACGCTGATCACGTCGCGCTGGGAGCAAGACTCACTGAGTTTGGTGGCTGGGAGATGCCGCTTTCCTACCAACATGGGACGATAGCGGAACACCTCGCCTGTAGGAGTGACGCCGTCATGTTTGATGTCAGCCATCTTGGTACGGTTCGAGTTGAGGGTCCCGGTTGCGTTGCCTTGCTGCAGGCGAATTTCACAAATGACCTCGGGAAAATTACGCCGGGAAAGGCGCAATATACCCATCTTCTCGACGCGCGCGATGCGTCAGTAGTCGATGACATCATCGTCTGGTGGGTTGATCAAGATCGATTTGACGTCATGCCAAACGCGTCAAATACCGAAAGAGTGCAATCGGTCATCGGGGGCAGTGATATCACCTCCAACCGCGCAATTATCGCCATCCAGGGACCAAAGGCGCGCGAACGGGTGGGTCGGTTATTTCCCGAGGTTGCCTCGGTTCCTCACTTTGGAGTCTCGAAATTTGAGTTCATGGGCGCGCCCTGCATTGTTGCCGGGACCGGTTACACCGGTGAGGACGGCTTTGAATGTGCTGTCGATTCACAGGTTGCCTCGGAATTCTGGCGCGCCATCATCTCCTCTGGTGTGCTTCCCGCCGGTCTCGGGGCACGTGACACCCTGCGTCTTGAGGCAGCTCTGCCATTGCACTCTCACGAGTTGGGTCCCGGAATTACGCCGCTCCAGGCAGGACTTTCCTGGGTGGTCTCATGGGACAAGGGTGATTTTCGCGGTCGAGACGCGCTTGATGCAGAGCGGAGGCGAGGCGTGGCTCGAAGGTTGCGTGCCCTGTGTTCGTCGGGACGCCGGCCCCCGCATCCGGGCGATTCGATCGTCACCGACGACATTTCGGTCGGTTTGGTGACGAGTGGGAATTATTCACCGGTTCTTGCTCGAGGGATTGCGCTGGGTTTCGTCCCACCAGACCTTGTGATCGGCACCAAGGTCGAAATCGAGACGCGCGGAGTTCGGACCG
>DATKRV010000043.1:0-13732 GCA_035532075.1 Acidimicrobiales bacterium
ACAACTTGATCAAGCGAGTCAAGCGGGTTGCCTTCGGTTTCCGATCATTTCGCAACTACCGGATCAGGTCACTGCTCTATGCCGGAAAACCGAACTGGTCACTGCTCGCGACCATCACACCCCGCTAACTTCCGAAGTGCCCATTTATCATGCGATCCATACGGGTACCTGTTATGTGACCTCGAGGAGTACGGACGCGTCGCTAGTCAATCTGACCGATACCGACGCAAACACTTGTTGCGCTGTCTTTGACCAGGGTTCGACAGGTCGCTCTCGTGCCGCCGCCTCGTTTCAGACGCCGCAAACCGGCGACTCGGTCGTGGTCGATGAGGAACAGTCCCGGGGAGGGTCCTCGCTCCTGCGTGGCCGCGATACATCTGCTCGGTCAGCATCGGTCACCTCACATTCCTCGGCACCGCGGCAGCTGACCTTGCTTAAGGAGCGGGGGGCTAGATCATGTTCATGCGCTGGCTGACGACCCGTCAGCGGATAACGCGCGGCGCCGCCCTCGGCGCGGTCCTTCTCCTCGCGCTGGTCGCTCTTGAATTGGTGGGTGCTCCGCCTGCCTTTGCCTCTTCCATAACGGTGACCGCCGTCTCGCCCGACGCCGGATCGACCTTGGGCGGCACGAGCGTCACGATTACCGGGACGGGTCTCGCTTCGGGGACGACGACGGTGAAGTTCGGCACGAGCGCGGCGACAGGCATTATTGTTAACTCGTCCAGCTCGGTCACCGCGACGAGCCCGGCGGGGAGCGGCACCGTCGACATCACCGTGACGGACTCAAACGGCACCTCGGCGACCTCGGGCGCGGACCTTTTCACCTACGGTGCACCGACGGTGAGCGCCGTCTCGCCCGACGCCGGGTCGACCTTGGGCGCAACGAGCGTCACGATCACCGGGACGAACTTTGCCTCAGGTGCGACGGTCGCCTTCGGCGCGAGCGCGGCGACGGGCGTTGTCGTTAACTCAGTGACCTCGATCACCGCGGCGAGCCCGTCCGGCACCGGGACTCTGAACGTCACCGTCACGACGGCGAACGGCACCTCGGCGACCTCGGGGAGTGACCTTTTCACCTACGGGACACCGACGGTGAGCGCCGTCTCGCCCGACGCCGGATCGACCTCGGGTGGCACGAGCGTCACGATCACAGGGACGAACTTCGCCTCGGGCGCGACGGTGTCCTTCGGCGCGAGCGCGGCGACGGCGGTCACCGTCGTCTCGGCCACCTCGATCACCGCGACGAGCCCGTCCGGCACCGGGACGAGGAACGTCACGGTCACGACGGCGGACGGCACCTCGGCGACCTCGGGCGCGGACCTCTTCTCCTACGGTGCCCCGACGGTGACCGCCGTCTCGCCCGATGCGGGGTTGACCTCGGGTGGCACGGGCGTCACGATCACCGGGACGAACTTTGCCTCGGGCGCGGCGGTTTCCTTCGGCGCGACAGGTGGAGCCGCGGCGACGGGGGTCACCGTCGTCTCTGCCACCTCGATCACCGCGACGAGCCCGTCTGGCACCGGGACGAGGAACGTCACGGTCACGACGAGCAACGGCACCTCGGCGACCTCGGGCGCAGACCTCTTCTCCTACGGCACCCCGACGGTGACCGCCGTCTCGCCCGACGCGGGGTTGACCTCCGGCGGCACGAGCGTCACGATCACCGGGACGAACTTCGCCTCGGACGCGACGGTTTCCTTCGGCGCGAGCGCGGCGACAGGGGTTGTCGTTAACTCATCCACTGCGATCATCGCGACGAGCCCGTCCGGCACCGGGACGGTCGCCGTCACCGTCACGACTCCAGCCGGCACCTCGGCGACCTCGGGCGCGGACCTGTTCGGCTATGGCAACTGGCCCAGTGCCCCGATCGACGTGCAGGCCGTCGCGATGTCGAGCGTGAGACTCATGGACAGCGCCGCGGTGAGCTGGAGTCCGCCGAGCGTCGATGGGGGTAGTCCAGTGACCTCGTACACCGTTCTCCCATTCGACGTGACCACTTCGACGGCTGGCAAAGAAGTTGTCGTGACAACGACCGCCGTGACGATTGGCGGTCTCGTCGCGGGCGACATGTACACCTTCAGCGTTGTTTCTACGACGCTGATCGGGACGGGTGCGCCAGCTTCCTCGAACGCGGTCGTACCCGTCGGCGTCGCGCTCGACAGCTACAAGCAGGCGACGTCCCGCTCACCGAGGAGCGTCGCGACCGTTGCGATCGGCAGACGAGGTGCCCGAGGGTCGATCCGAGCCGAAGGCACGGGCAAGGGGACCGTCGTCGTCGGGCAGTACCCGAGTAAGCCGATTGCAGCGATCGAGCCCGGTGGTTCGTACTACGACCTCTCCGCTCTTCCCGGCAGCGCGTTTTCTCGGGTGAGCCTCACGCTCTGCGGGCTGCCGAGGGGCTACAAGGTGCAGTGGTGGGACGCCCAAGATCGCAGCGTACGTCGAGCGTCAGCTCAGACCAAGGCGAGCGGTCGCGGATCGTGCACCACGATGACCGTCACTCGTACGAGCACGCCGAACCTCGGCCAGCTCGTCGGGACGCTGTTCATCGTTCCGGGCCGTTACTTCGGACGTGCCCCCTTGCTGCTTGCTAGTGCCAACGGCGCGGTGCACGGTCTTGGCAGGGCCCGCGTCTATGGCTCGCTGCCCGCGAGCGACCTCCGCCCGGTGAGTCCGGTTGTCGCGATCGCGGTGCTTCGAGATCGCAGTGGTTACTGGCTCGCCACCCGAGCAGGCGGCGTGTTCGCCTTCGGGAAGGCGAGCTTCTACGGCTCGCTTCCAACATCGCTGGTGGCTCCGGTCGTCGCGATCGCGGCCACGCCAGACGGCAAGGGCTACTGGCTCGTCGACGCGAAGGGAGGCATCTACCCGTTCGGTGACGCGAGCTTCTCGGGCTCGCTTGTAACGTCGCCGCCGGCGCCGATCGTCGCGATCGCGGTCGCGCCAGACGGCAAGGGCTACTGGCTCGTCGACGCGAACGGCGGCATCTACCCGTTCGGCGACGCGAGCTTCTACGGCTCGCTGCAATCGAGCGCTCTCCGCCCGGCGGCGCCGATCGTCGCGATCGCGGCTACGCCCGACGGCAAGGGCTACTGGCTCGTCGACGCGAACGGTGGGGTATCGAGGTTCGGCGACGCCGCGTTCTACGGCTCAGTTCCGGCGAAGAAGCGCCTCCGGATCTCTGGAATCGTCATAACTGCGAATGGAGGGGGTTACTGGCTTGTCGCGAAGAACGGCGAGGCGCTCGCCTTCGGCGATGCTCGGCGATATGGCCCGATCGCGACGGGTCGGGCCATTCCTCGTGCTTCAATTGTTGGGGCGGCCTGAGTGAGTAATGCGGAGCAAACCTCGTTGTCCCTGGGGCCTCCTCACGAGATGATGTTGGCCGGTCTACCCAATCAGGCACATTTTATCGAGCGTGTTGGCCAGGCGTTGGAGCGGTCCATCATCGCCGAATCGGCAATTGCTGTGTTCTATTTGAGCCTCGATGGTTTCGAAATCTTTAATGACGAGAGAAATAAAGAATATGGCGATGAGTTGCTACAAGCGGTGGTTGATCGACTACGCGCGACGATCGCTCCAGATGGTTTACTTGCTCGTCTAGGTGTAGACGAATATGGGATCCTCTACGAGCGTGTTGAAATTGATGTTGATGTGAGTCGATGTGTCGATGGTATCCGGGAAGCTTTCAAGAAGCCATTTGTTTTAGTGGATTGTGAGGCGATCATCACCGCAAGTATTGGTATTGCGCTTGGCCGATCAAGTACCTCCCCGGCTGAGCTCGTTGGTGATGCCGAGAACGTGTTGCACGCTGCGAAGAAAGCGGGAAGAGGGGCCGTCAAGTTCTACGATGCTGGGAGTCGCCAACTGGCTGAGAACCGGTTCACTCTTGAATCAGCGCTGCACCAAGCGCTGAGCAAAAACGAGTTATTTTAGATGTTCCAACCAATCATCTCGCTCAAGGAACAGGGCTATGTGGGAGTTGAAGCCCTACTTCGTTGGCAGCATCCAGAACTTGGTGTCATCGAACCTGAAGAGTTCATTCCGATTGCCGAGGCGAACGGTCTCATCGTCTCAATCGGTACCTGGGTGCTTGAGAACGCGTGCGAGCAGCTGCGAAAGTGGAGGGAAACCGCTCCGGAGCCGGGCAAGTGGCGCATGTCGGTAAACGCGGCTGCGCTGCAGCTACGTGCGCTTGACTTCCCTGAGGTGATTGAGCGTTCGCTCGAGCGTTCGGGGCTGACGGCAACAGATCTTTGCATCGAGCTCACGGAGTCCGCGCTTGTCGAGAGTGGAGTTGCAACCGATGTGCTGCGAAGGCTGCGAGAGCTTGGGGTGCGGATCTCGATCGACGACTTTGGTACGAAGTATTCATCGCTCTCGTATCTCACGAGACTTCCGATCGACGAGTTGAAAATCGACAAGTCATTCATCAGTGGTCTCGCTGACGACGAGTCGACGCAAGCGATCGTCTCGGCGATCCTGACGATCGGCCGGTCACTCAGTCTCACGGTGACGGCGGAGGGAGTCGAGACCGAGGCGCAGCTCCTTGAACTTTTGATGCTTGGCTGTGATTCGGCGCAGGGCTTCCTCTTTGAAAAGCCACTGCTGCCTGACGATTGCTTTGTTGCCCTGACAAGCGCTCCAAGACCCTCACTCGGGTTCAAATAATCTCTGGTTCGAGAACAGATATCACAGCGACTACACAGCTTGGGCCTGTGCGGGGCGTCGCAGGTCCGCCCACCTGCTTCTAAGTGGCCACGCAGTCATTGTGATTCAGCAAGGAGTGAACACGAGGTCCTGTGCCCACGAATTCGTTATGATCGCAGAGAGGCACGACGGCAGGTCGCTACGAGATCTTCCGTCAAAGGCTGAGGATCTCCCAAAATCTGCCCCGAACATCTGGGTAGATTAGTGATTTTGCGTTTGGTATCGGGGAAATCTGGCAATTTTGTCGCAAGATGTGCGATGCACCTATGCCGATGCTACTATCGGTCACTTAACCCTATATCATTTAGTATTGGTTGGGGTTGTGATAGCGGCTAGTAGTGGTGTTATCGTGAGCGAAGTTGTTGAATAAGTGAGGGCAGGCTTTGATCCATCGAACGAATTTGGTCGCCGAAAATTCGATGGGGAGCTAGTGGCGAAACCGGGCCCATTTGTCGACTAGACGAGGACCCGGAGCGAACAATGTTGAACCGCAGTTGTCTTTTGATCCCACGGCGTGAGAACGATTCATGCGTAAAGACGTGCCTTCCACCCGCCTTCGCGGGACGCGGCATTGGATTCGGTGGACACTTCCCAGAGTCTGTTGAGAGTGTTCGATTCTCCGGCGGCGATCGCTTCCGAACTCAAAATGCGTATCTCTCAGTTTTGCCTGTAGCTGACGCGCAGTCGCGCGCCAAGTGTTTGCCAGCGAATCGAAATCCAGAGAGGTTAGGTGCAAAGTGAGCGAAATTATCAGTGTTGGCCGAAATTCTCTCCAAGAAATTCCCCGCACCACGGGAGGTTTTGGCGTCAACCACCGTCGCTCGCAAGCTCGTGGTGGCCGTGGTTCGTCGTCCATGCGTCGTCGATTCCTCGTCGTAGGTATCGCAGGACTCGTCGTTTTTGCAGCCACAATGTCCGTCTCGTTCTTGGGAAGCACTGGGACTACGAACGCAACTGTTGCCGCGGCGTCGTCAAACTTCATCTACCCTGTCGCGAACACAAATCCACTGCCAAGCGCGGTGAATTCGCTTAAGAACACACCAGCGAGCGCCATCAACCAGACCGCACACACGATCACGACCGCCAGCTCACCCAGCTGGTCGCCGACCGCACTTTCCGCGGGAAGTGTCACGAGCGCCGGAGACATAGCGCTCATTGATGCAACGATTGCCTCCAATGGTATCGTCGTGAGTCTTTACATCACTAATCTCGCCGGGCTGCAACAGGACTACAACTCTTTCGCCCTTCCCGTCGATATTTACTCGAGCCCGTGCACCTCTGGGAGCTGCACTTGGAGCCAAGCATCTGGTGTGATCGCGAGCCCTCCGACCTACCTCACCTCGTCGAGCGGTTTTATCAACTTCAACCTTCCAGCAAATAGCTACTACGACATCACGCTCGATACCGGAGGGAGTTATTACTGCACCTCCACCTCAACTGCAGGGACGGCAAGTCTCACGCCGAGCTTCTATCTCACTGCTCAGCCGTACTAGAACCCTACGATGACACGGGTAGGGGCCCTTGGATTGCCAAGAGAGATTGATCGCCGTCACCATTCGACGCGCGTCCGACGTCGCGTATTCGTGCTCGCAGGGATTGGAGCCAGCTTCCTGGGTTCAGTCGGCTTTTGGCTCGCCTCAACCGGGGTGGTGAGCCCTTCAATCGCTCCACCTCCGGGAACTCCGAGCTCTGGTGCTCTCGCCGATGTGACAACTCTCTCGGCGGTCGTGACGCGCACGAACGGTGGGGCACAACTCCAGACAGGCGTCGCTCTTGCGAAGGTTGTGTTTAGCAGTGCGATGGCAACGAGCGTGCGTATCGACATCGCTTGGACCAATACTGCGCAAGCTGCGCAGGTCCTCAATAACCCAAACGCACAGATCTCGATTGGCATGTATCACACGATTCATACGGGTAACTGCGTCGCGTCCTCAAATAGTACCGACGCGCCGCTAGTTAATCTGACCGATACCGATGGAAAAACTTATTGTGTTGCCCTTGACCAGGGCTCGACTGGTCGCTTCGTATCATCAGTCGGCAAGCTTCTTCTGGCACAGAACCAGGTCGGCGGCTACCTTCTCCCAAGCATTAGTGGAAGCGGAACCTTGAGCGCGTGCGCTAGTTCAGGGACTGACACGGACACCTGGTGTCAACCCGCAAGTATCACGGATGCAAACCAACGGGCTCTCTTTGTTATCGCGTCGATCGTAACGCCGGGAGGCATTCCACAGGGTCAGCAACCGGGCCTGGCAACGTTGAGTTTCTACATAGGAGCACGGGCGAGTTAGAGAGCACGAGATGTCTCGCCGTTTGAGCCAATTGAATAGACCCGACAATGGGCAGCGTTCGCCACTTTTCGCTCGCATCGTCGTAAAGTATGTCCAATGAGAGTACGAGATACGCGCGAACGCCGTCTGAAATGAGAAACACTCATGAGGACGCTCAGGTGTCGAGCCCACGTGAGAGACAACGCAATCTGTTCTCGCTGTTGCTCTGGTACCTGATTCCCTCGCTCATTATCGTCGGCGCGCTGGGTTATATCTTCAGTGCGACTGTGTTGCACGTGAATCCACCGATTGTGCCCGTGGAGGGCGTATCAATGCACCCGACGCTTGTGACGGGCGATCTTGTTTTCCTTGAGAAGGCGAATCCGTCGGCGCTCAAGGTAGGCAATATCATCGCGGTGCACGTTCCCCAAGTAGACCGTACCAACTATGGGTTACCGGCAAACGTTGTACACCGCATCGTCAGAATTGAACATAGTACGAATGGTCTCCTTTTTATTACCAAGGGGGATGCAAATTCGGGCGCCGACGTATTTCAGACGCGCCCAGGAGACGTCATTGGCAAGTTACGGTACGCCGTCCCTGGACTTGGCTATCCATTTCTTTTCGTGCAGAGCCGTCAAGGAGAGATGTTCCTCGGGGCTGCCGCATTGTTGGGGCTGCTTTATTTCTTGTTTGGATTGTTTGATGACAGGCGTGCCTACGTGGAAGGCACCATGCGTACCATGCAGGCGGTATTGGCCGAGACCGAGAGGCTTGAACGCGTAGTAACGGGCGAACACTTCAATTTCGCGAATGAGAACCTTGACCAACCAACGACCGATATTTCCGCACCAAGGCAATTGTTAACCGATACCGAGGAGGCGCCCGACGAACAAGAGGAGCGGCATCTAGACGGCGCGGACCCAGCTCCAAGCAGGGTACAGATCGAAGCGGCAACAGTAAATCCTGACGGTGTCGACTACCAATTATCTCAACAGATTGTCGAGGTGATGACCGAGCACAACCGCCGCGGTATAGGTATGGAGCGGACAGTCGATGATCTTGCCGTGGCCATTGGTGAATATGCGGTTCATCTCCGGAGCCATACTTCGGCGGTCCGGGATCTCGCGCAGGTAGCGGCTCACCTTGACCAGATTCTCACGAATAGTGACCTGTTGTCGCAGGTGGAGTCCGTCTCTCGAGAGGAGTATGTGCAGCCCTCAGAGCAGACTGTGGACTTGGGGAACATTGATCACACTGACCCGAGCAATGGGCAATACCAGGCCGAAAACGTCAGCAAGACCGATTCGGTACGAGTCTCGGAGGATTTGGTGACGCATGAGGAAGAGAACTTGGAAAACACTGACCGCCTAAACATGTGTTCGTGGGACGCGGAGCGATGGGAGGCGTATGTTTCGTGGCGAGATCAGTGATAGACCTCCGATAAGCCAACTCAAGATGAATTGGATTCAGATCATGCAGCGAGGTCTTCTGAGCTATCTGTCCAGGCCTGTCTGGGCCATGATGACAGTTTCGTGATGCAGTTCAGCTCAACTCTTGCCGGTAAGAAGGTAGGAGATAGTCGCTTGAGAACCGGTACGGATTTATCTATTCGCAACATGGGTGTAACGCTGTCTATCTGCGGTTGCAATGTCTTTGAAGACGATGGTTCAGAGTCAGGTTAGGCGGGTCACGCCGACACAGGATGGCCGTCGGCGTTGCCTGAGCGCTTGGGCCTCTTGCAAGCCGATGCTTGGTTGTGGCTCGATCCAAGGTTTCCTCTTCGGAAATGTGCTGTTTTATGGCGGATGCCTTGTTGGCTGATGAGCATGCAAAGGTCTCCGCCCAGGCGTAGATATTCACCGGTTTGACAGTTGATTCCACATTGGGGATAGCGCCCGGATTTCTTTGAACCGTCGCGGATAGTTCACTGAACCTCCAGCAGGAGATCTTGCAACTTTTCGTAATGTTTCTGCAATGTCATGTGGAAATGTATAGGGTTGTGTTACCTAGGTAATTCACTAGGCGAACGTTATGGTGGACTAGTCATTGAAATGGGGGGATTCGTGAGTTTCCAGGTAAAAATCAGACAACCGCGGTGGAGGCAGGTCAACCACCGGCGGGCAGCGGCAGCGATCATTTCGCTTTGTAGTTTGGTCGGGTTGATGGTGTCACCGGTGTCAGCGGCGATACATTCAAACTCCGCCAGTCAGAAGACGAAGACCTGTAAGACCGCGAACGGTATCCGCATAACAAACGCGGAGATCTGCAAGGGCATTGCGTTTTATGCAGGCAAGACCATGACCTTTGTCGACATCGGCTCAATCGGTGGACCGTTCTATGACCCAGGGGTTGCGCTGCAGCCGCTGCTCAAGGAGTACCTCGGTGTCACTGTCAATATCTCGCCATTCCCGACCGGAAACTCGATTCCTGGCCAGGACTACCTTGCGCGCGCGTTGCCAGACGGACTCACGATTGGAATGTTGAACCCGCTCAATGACATCCAGGACATTCTCACTAATGTGCCGGGAATCAACTTCAACCCAGCGAGAATGGCCTATCTCGTCCAGAACGGACCCAATGCGTCACCGATCATCGCCGGATCTGGATCGGGTTACACGACCTTTGGCCAGGTTGTCAGCGCCTCAAAGGCTGGCACGCTGAAGATGCTCACCCAGAACACCGGAACTCTGAACACCATTCAGCGAACGTGGATGGGCGTTCTCGGACTTCACCCGCAATACATTGCCGGGTATGCCTCACTTGGAGCAGAGGTAACGGGACTTATCCGTGGCGACGGCCCGATGGGCCTTTTCGACCTCAGCCTTGCCTGTGGCGTCATACAGCAGGGTAAGGCCGTCGTGCTTGCAACGTCGATCGTTCCGCCAGTCAATACCAACTGCCGGAAGTACCTCACGAACGTGCCCACGTTGAAACAGACCGAGAAGCTTTACCCGCCAAAGACCGCTCTGCAAAAGACTCAGTGGAACACCTTGCTGTCACTCTTTGCAGTCACTGGGAACCCGACGGTCACCCAGACCAGTGTTGCGGGCTTCAAGGTCAACACTCTCCGTGCAGCGATGAAGTGGGCGTATGCTCAGCCGTCCTACAAGTCAACAATGCTGGGCTTCTCACAGAACCCCAGCTACCACAATCCTGTTCAAGCGAAGCAGTACTACGAGCAGGCACTCAAGCTTGGGTCACACGTCGTGTGCTTCATTAAGGGCACCTGCTAGTCGATCACCATTGAATTTGAACCAATAGCTCAGTAGTTCCGAGCTGGCGGATGGAGGAGATATCTCTTTCATCCGCCAGCTCTTTTTTGGCGACACATCTGTGTGAAGAGCACGGTCCGGCTGGCTTGAAACGTGCCCAGATCTGCCGACGAACGCGGCTCGCTTGGAGTGATCTTTTCGGAAATATGTAGACCATATGCGCGAAATATCCAGCGCCACACTCTCTACGTTCGCGTTGAACAGGGCCTCAAATAAAGAGTTGGATCAGTCGAGTTTCCACACACTTGGGAGAGCGCGCTAATTGATTTGGGCATTATCACCATATCGAATGTCCTTTTCGTTTCAATGATTGTGTACTTTAAGTTTCGAATAGCTGCAAAGGTCAACAGAACGGTAGTTGACGCCATCGCTTCATCCGTCTCGGAACTTCTGGCGGAGATTATTCCCGCTAAAAATACGGCTGACGTGATTGAGGATGAACTCTCGTGCGATCGGCGCATCAAACACATGCAGGGACGGCTCAAAATCATTGCAAGGTACGTCTAGTCTCGTGACCCTGGCGCATCGATCTATCACGGACTCCCGAGAGATTGCGAAGACTGCTATTGCAGCATGCGCTCGCAGGGAACTTCACCAACACCGCGCTGTTGCCTGCTTTCATTTACAAGAATACGTTGAAGCGGCGCCCAGAATCGAACTGGAGAAAAGGGCATTGCAGGCGTCAATTTGCGTTCGAGACCGTCCGTTGAAGATAAGGAATGCTCGTTGAGGAGCCTTAGGAGTTCATTGAAGTTCGTTGCGGATCATGGTGTGCCCCCGCGGCATCTATTTTATTACTGCCTGCCTCTCAAGCACCAACAGAGACAGTTCACTGGTAGCATCGCATTGTCTTGGGTGAATGCCTTCCCCAGATTGGCTGCTCCGAAACCGGGTAAGCCAGGCCCTTGTGGCCAAGGCGAGATAGCTGGGACCTCATGTCCGATCGGACGCAGCGCCAGACCTCTGTTCCCGTACCATTCTTTTTTGGCCCTCGGCTCCACCCCGGCCTTCGGTTCGCTCCGCCGATCCGTGCCGATCGAGAGCACATCGATTCCCATGACAGGGGTCTCGCGGCTTCATGCGAACCTGAAGAGGTTTTCGCCTCGCCAAGGCCAGACGCGCCTCCTAGCGACCCGGGAGACGATCTCCAGAGAACTCAAGCGCTCGCGAAGGAGTCGTGATGATCAAGAGCCGGCGCCGATCACCTATGAGGCTTGCAACAATCCCCCTCGCCATCGCCCTCTTGATGTCTGCTGGTGTCGGCGTCGCGATGGCGGCATCGATAGCACCGCCAACGGCCTACACCGGCCCTGTGAAATCAATACTTCCCACCTCCGTGGTCGTAACCGGTACCGTCAATCCAAATGGCGCGGAGACTTCGTGGTACTTCCAGTACGGGTTGAGTTCGAGCGCGAGCTTTACCTCACGGACTCTTACAAAGAGTGCCGGTTCGGGCAGCGATGACGTCAAGGTCAAGCATTCACTGACCGGCCTCGCACCCGCCACGAGTTACAGCTACCGAATCGTCGCGATGAACAGCGCAGGCACTACGGTGGGTGGGGTCGGTATCTTCAACACCTCTGCACCCCCCGTTGTGCTCACTGGAGCTGCGGGCTACATCAGTTCTACCTCATCGACCCTGAACGGCGTCATCAACCCTGAGGCTCTCGCGACGAGCTGGTATTTCCAATACGGGATTACGACCGTCTATGGATCGAAGACCCCGACGAAGCAGATCGCGGCGAATCACGGTGACACGGTCGTGAGCGAGGGGATCTCGGCGCTAAAGCCAAACACCTCCTACCACTTCCGTGTCGTGGCAAAGAGCATTGCCGGCACGAGCGTTGGAGCCGATTTCATGTTCACGACCGGGCTGTCGGTGTCACTGAACAGCTCGGTGCCAAATGTCATCTACGGGGAGTTTGTCACGCTCTCGGGAAAGGTCTCGAGCGGAATCGCGGGAGTTCGTGTGGCGGTCATGAGTGAAGCATTCGACCACACCGCCTACTCCGATATTGCGACAGTTGTCACTACAGGCGGCGGCACCTGGAGCTTCTCGGCGCAACCGACGGCACGGACCACCTTCAATGCGATTGCCAACGGCGGATCGAGTTCTCCGGTTGTCATCAGTGTTGCCCCGAGGGTCTTTCTGAACGTCGTCTCAGGAGGACGCCTGCTGACGCGCGTCGTTGCGGGTGTCTCGTTCGCAGACCATGTGCTGCAGCTTCAGCGACTCTCCAAGGGACTGTGGGTGACGTGGAAACACGTGCGTCTGAACAGTCTGTCAAAGGCAGTATTTTCCACCTCACTCCCAAAGGGTGTCACCACGATCCGTATGGCGATTGGCCCCTTTGTTGCAGGGATCGATCAAGCGGCCCTCGGGTATGTCGCGGGATACAGCCGGTCGATCCAATATCGACGTTAGCGGCAGATTGATTTCCACCTCGGGAGACAAGCGTGCTTGAGGCCAAGGTTGCCGGGGTGCTGTGTTTTGCCACGCTGACGGTCCTGATCGTGGCCCAATAAATGGCCCACGATCAGGAACTTGTTTGCTCGAGGCGGCGCCCAGAATCGAACTGGGGTCGAGGGCTTTGCAGGTGCCATTTTACGTTCACTACTGACCGTAGAAGATCAGTTATAGCTGGTGGGAATGCGCAGGGATTCATTGCAGTTCGTTCCGGATCATGGAGTGCCGCGGCACCACCGCGGCATGGACGTCGGAAAGGCCAGGGGTGTCGCCGATGCAAGCAAGGAGTCGGCGCATCACAAGGAGTTCACTTTGACCGACCAAGGGCATCGAGGAACTTTGTAACGATGGGGCCGCAAGTCGGGCCACCGTTACCCCCGTCGACAACGAGCGCCGCGAACGCGATGTTGCCGTTAAAGCCGATAAGCCATGCGTCGGTCGGTAGTGGATTGCCCGTTCCATATTGAGCCGTTCCCGTCTTCGCGTCGGTACCGGGTGGAAGCCCTTGGTTCGCGGCCGTTCCACTGGCAACGACATCGGCCATCATCTTGTGCAAATCCTCAACAAGTCGCTTGCTCAAGGAGTGTGTTGGGGCATGATCATCCGGAGCACCGACGACGAGTCGCGGCTCGCGGACTGTCCCGGTGTCGATCGCTGCCGCCACCATCGCCATGTCCAAGGGGGACACCAACACCTGTGCCTGCCCAAGTGCCGTCGCGGCGAGGTCTGCTTCGTTGGTCGGTGTCGGGACTGCTCCACCGAACGCCGGAAGGCCCATTGCGGGTGTCTTTCCGATGTTGTAGAGCGCCGCGGCCATAGGCAGGCTCGAAAGATTGAGGCGGGAGGTCGCAAGGCCGATGAAGGCGGTATTGCAGGACTCGGTGAAGGCCTGCGCGAGGTTCTCGACCGGTGACTCGCCCTCGGCGTTGTGGAAGACCTCGCCGCCGACGGTGATCAAGGTCGGACAGCTTGCCGATGACGACGGTGAAAGGCCCGCGTCGATTAGCGCGGTA
>DATKRV010000044.1:0-9279 GCA_035532075.1 Acidimicrobiales bacterium
ACGAACCGTCTACCAGACGCTCCTATGGCGAGATGGAGTGGGCCGCGATGCTTCGTCTGCTTCAACGCGAGGGCATAAATTACGCGATCTGATGTCGCCCGTTGCGAATCCGGCTAGCCCGGCGCCGGCATCACTCGAGAATCAGGTATCCGGAGTGAGCAGGATGATCGGAATCTGTCTCGTCGTCTTGGCTTGGTACTCTGCGAACCGGGGTGTCTCGACAATTCGATTCGCGTAGAGACGATCTCGTTCGACCCCAATCGGCTCAGTGGCAATGGCCTCATAGGTCTTGTCGGCAACCTCCACCGTGACAACGGGATTGGCGAGGATGTTGTAATACCAGCCAGGATGGTGGTCTGATCCCGCGTCCGCAGCCGTCACGACAAAGGAGTCTCCGTCTTTGGTGTAGATAAGTGGGGTGACTCTCAATAGGCCCGTCTTTGCTCCAGTTGTCGTAAGCAGGAGAATCGTCCGCCCGGCAAAGTCACCAGTCACCTGCCCCTTGTTCGCGCGAAATTCCTCAGTCGTCGCGGCGTTGTAGAGCAACGAATCGGAATAATCACCTCGTACGGGCATATCTCCCCCTCGAATTATCGATTCATCGCCATGCGAATCCGACCGTATCGCATATCAATCTCTTTGCCAACAGCTGCCTGGTCAGGCTCCGGTCCAGTGAGGTTTCCGCTTGTTGAGGAAGGCATCAACGCCCTCGTGGAAGTCGTCACTGAGATAACACATTTCGACGAGATCGCGACCGAGTTCCTCGTCAAAACCATCCCGGATGTGCAACAGCGCCTTCTTGGTAGCCCGTAGCGTCAACGGGGCGAGTTCGATGAGCTCTGCCGCGACTCTCGCCGCCTCATCGAACAGATCTCCGTCCGAGCGAACTAGCTCATGGAGCCACCCGATTGCAAGTGACTCTGTCGCATCGACAAGTCGCGCGCGAAACATGATCTCTTTGAGGCGCGAAATTCCGATGATCGCGGCGATGCGCCGGTAGTTGTCAAGCGACAGACAGTTGCCGAGCGTTCTGGCAATCGGCACCCCGAAAACGGCAGAGGGAGAACCGATACGCAGGTCACAGGCGGCGGCGATCGCAGCTCCCCCTCCGGTGCATGCCCCCCGGATGGCGGCAACGGTGGGCACCGGGCACCGTTCAACAGTCGAGAGCACTGCGCTCATGCGCGCCTCATAGGCAAAGACGTCGTCCGCGGCTCGAAAATTCACAAACTGACTGATATCGGTTCCCGCCGCGAAGGCGCGTTCGCCTGCACCGGTAATCACCAACGCCTTCGGCAGCTCCGAGAGAGGCTGCGCACAGAGATCTGCCACACCCTCGTACATCTCGAAGGTCATCGCGTTTCTCGCCTCCGGACGATTCAGCGTCAGCCATCCGACCTGATCTCTCTCCTCGTAGACAAGATCCTCGGTCGTGGGTTGAAAGGTCATGGTCAACTCCTCGTATGCAATGAGACGACTCGGGCCGGTATCCAATCGACCAGCTGGAGCAGCGGAGCCGAACTCGGCCCATGCTCTTTGATCTAGCCAACGTGGTTGAGTCGAATGCCTACCTCAGCAACTCGACGACATCAGATCGCTCCGCAACAAGCTCTTCGGTCGTCATGCGAATGCGCTCTTGGGCAAACGCATCGTGCGAAAGTCCCCCGACAACCTCCCAGGAGGTGCCGGTTGACCGGATCGGGTATCCAAACTGCAGGCCCTCGGGAACGCCATATTCGCCATTTGAGCACACAGCGAGCGATGTCCAATCTCCCTCCGGTGTTGGATTGAGCACAGAGACCATCGAATCGATCGCTGCATTCGCAGCAGATGCCGCCGATGAAAGCCCTCGCGCCTCGATGACTGCGGCGCCACGCTTTTGCACCCTCTCGATGAATTCCCCGGTGAGCCACACGGAATCGGGGATCACCTCTGTGGCAGCTGTTCCGCCGATTTTTGCATTGGCGAAATCCGGGAACTGCGTCGACGAATGATTTCCCCAGATCGCGAGATTGGTGACGCTCGCGACATCGACTCCTGCTCGCTTGGCGAGTTGGGTCTTGGCACGATTCTCGTCCAATCTCGTCATCGCGAACCATCTGTCACTCGGTATCTCGGGAGCATTGGATCGTGCGATGAGACAGTTGGTGTTGCAGGGATTGCCGACCACGAGCACGCGAACATCGCTCGCGGCGTTTGCTGCAAGCGCCCGACCCTGCGGCTTGAAGATACCCCCGTTGATGCCAAGCAGATCCTTGCGTTCCATGCCCGCCTTCCGGGGTACCGACCCGACCAGCAGCGCAATATTTGTACCGGAAAACGCCGTCGCGAGCTCAGAGGTCGCTTCGATGTTGCTGAGCAACGGAAAGGCACAGTCGTCGAGTTCCATGATGACGCCCTCGAGCACCTTCATCGCCGGCTCGATCTCGAGCAGTCGAAGGACAATCGGCTGGTCAGGGCCATAAAGCGCTCCCGAGGCAATACGAAAGAGCAAGGAGTAACCGATCTGTCCGGCAGCACCGGTAACCGTCACCTGTTTTGGGGATTTCAATGTTGTCGCCATGGACGCAGACGCTATCGCCTCTTTCGCGGCTGGGCCAAATGGCGATATCACCGAACTTCAATACTGCGAGATCCTCGGTCGAAGCTCTCTCGGCCACGAAAGATCGATCAGATGCGCACTGCACGATGGATTCGCCAGATGCGTTGCCACACCAAAACCGGACCCCGGATCCAACCGCAATTTGCCCGGTCGGGTGATCGCCTGCGGAACTTGGCGCGAGGATCGACTACCGCTCGCGTTGAACGAGATCTAAGTTCGCACAGACTTCGAGTGTCGCGGATACCTGGTTCATCGTGTAAAAGTGCAGACCCGGCACACCCTGTGCAAGAAGTTCGGTGCAAAGTTCAGTTGCGATCTCGACACCGACACGATGGACCTGGTCGGGGTCATCTGCCACCGTGTGAATCCTCTTGAGGATCTCTTCAGGAAGCTCGGTTCCAGAAAGTTCCGCCATACGCGAGACCGTCTTGACATTGGTGATCGGCATGATGCCAGGAATGACGGGCTTTCCCATGCCCAGGTCCGCGAGGTCGCGTACCAGCGAAAAATAGTCTTCCGAACGGAAAAAGAACTGGGTGATCGCAAAATCCGCGTGGTCGAGTTTCTCCGCAAGATAGCGTCGATCCGTCGCAAGGTCAGTTGCATTGGGATGCCCCTCGGGATGAGCTCCCACGGCCACGCAGAAGTTTCCTAACTCCTTGGCAAGATCGACGAGTTCGATGGCATATCGCAGGTCACCCTCGCGAAGACCCTCTGTTGCGCCGAGCGGTGGATCACCACGCAGCGCGAGCACATTCTCGATGCCAGAGGCCTTGTACCGTTCGAGAATCGTCTCCAGCTCGTCGCGTTGATGAGCGGCACAGACGAGATGGGCCATTGGGGTCATCATCTTTGACTCATGAATCGCGACAACAAGATCGTGGGTGCGCTCACGCGTCGAACCAGCCGCGCCGTAGGTAATCGAGGCGAACGTTGGCTTGAGCACGGCCAGACGCTCTAGTGATCGCTCGAGGCGAACCTGGGTCTCGGGACTACGCGGCGGCCACAGCTCGACCGAAAGGGAGAATCCCCCCGCGAGGAGCTCGATAATCGCCGTCATTTCAGATGTCCCTACCGGCTCAGGTTGATAACGGTTGACTCGCCATTTCCCCGTCGCGTCGCGGCAGCGACAGCATTCTTGAGGAGCATCGCGCGCGTCATCGGGCCGACGCCTCCAATCCGTGGCGTCAGATATCCGGCAACCTCGGAGACGTCATCGGCGACATCGCTGAGCAGCCGGCGCCCCTCCCATGAGACCCCCGCCCCCACGACCGCCGCACCGGGTTTCACCATCTCCCGGGTGACAAGCCCTGCGCTCCCCGCTGCAGCAACGATCACGTCGGCGCGACGCAGATAGTCACCGATATCTGGTACTCCCGTATGAACTACCGTCACTGCCGCATTGCAGTGAGGACGGCGAAGCGCGAGCAAGAGCGCGAGAGGACGGCCAATCGTCAATCCTCGACCGACGATAACAACGTTCTTCCCCTCGACGGCAACGTTGTTCGCCCCGAGGAGCTCGACGATTCCTGCAGGGGTACACGGCAGCGGTCCAGGCTTGCCCATGACGAGTCGACCAAGATTGATCGGGTGGAGACCATCCACATCTTTCTCGGGATCGACCGCAAGCAGAATGCGCTCTTGATCAACGTGATTTGGAAGCGGAAGTTGAACGAGATACGCATCGACCCTTGGGTCAGCATTGAAGCGTTCAATCACTCCCAGCAGGTCCTGCTCGCTGGCATCGGCGGGAAGGTGTTGATGAATCGACTCAATGCCGATCTCCGCGCAGTCCTGATGCTTCATCGCGACATATCTCGCGCTCGGAGGGTCTTCGCCAACCAAAATTGTGCCAAGTCCAGGAACAATGCCCTGAGCAGAAAGTTGGGTGACCTCGTCCTTGAGCGAGGCGCGGATCGACCGGGCAAGAGCCTCACCGTCGAGAACCACTGCAGCCATACGTCACTCCCTCGAAATCTGTTGGTTACGGGCCAAGGTGGGTGAATCGGTAGATCTCGATCGCACCGAGGTTATCTTGAACCATGTTGCCATAGGCCGCCCTTAGCCCATTGCGCATTCCAACAAATCTCTTCCAGACGATCTGCGCGCCCGAGGTGAGACTGTTGTGCCCATCATGGTTTGACAATACGGTCAGCGTCGGACAGGTACGCGAGACGGTGACGATCTGTTGAGCGCTGAGCACCGTGTACGACTCCACAATGAGAGGGAAGTCGCCGATATTGCGAGATGTCGGTGGTGACCCAAACGAAAGCGCCGGGAGGACCGACCGCGGAACTGGAGCATGGGTGTTCATTCCCGCTGGAGGATGCTCCAGATAATAGGCGAAATCGACGAAACCGTCATTGAAGTAAAAGGCAACACAGTCACCTGGTTGCGCCTGGTTGATCGTCCGCGTCGTAACGCCCCTCCAGTTGTCGATCGTGACGTCGTGCGTCGCGTAGAGCTGCTGGGAGCGGAGCCCTATCAAAAGACCACAGCCGAGCCAGGCGATCGGAACGACGGGAATTGCATTCAGCGCATAACCGAGAAGAAACGTCAATGCCGGGAGGCAGATCAGGAAGTACCGGTCGAGAAAGACCGGCGTGATGTGAATCGAAACGGAATAGGCAATGGCAATCGGTGCGGAGAGCCAGAACCAGCCGAAGACAACAACGCGAAGTGGGGCGACGCTCTTGATCCAGATCGACTTGAGAACACCGAAGACGATAGCTGCGAAGACGAGAACCTCGGTGAGTCTGAGCAGCAGACTCGTCACCGGCGTCACATATCCGTTCATCCTCGCGGAGGCAAGAAACCCAATCGCCTCGTGCATCTGGACCTGGGTGGGTGCTCCGAGCCAGAAGAGTTGATGAGAGCCTCGCGCCTTCGCCATCAACACAAGAGGAACCAGCGCAAGCGCGACTCCCAGACCCGTAGCGATCCAGCGTCGCCAATGCAGACGCATCAGCGGGGTAAATCCAAGAGTCACGAACTGGACAAGGACCACGACGGTGGCAAGAAGCTCCGTGTAGCAACTCAGAACTGCGAACACTCCTGCGACAGCGAACACGTACCGACGACCGTCTCGCATCGCGATGACGAGGGCCACAGCAGATGCGGTCAAGAGCGCCACCGCAAGGGTATAACCGCGCACCTGGTGTGCCCAGTAGATCATCGGGAGCGTCGTCGCGGTGAGCGCTGCGCTGATCAAACCACAGCGGTTGCTGACAAGCAGGGCTGCGAGCGCATAGGCAAGCGGAACACAGAGTGCTCCACACACCACCGAGAGGAGGCGCATTGTATCCGTTCCCGTCCCAAAGAGAGAGATCACGACATGCAGAACCAGGTAGTAAAAGGCGAAATTTCCTCCATCGTGGGCTATCGCGTGGAGGAGTTGCGTCCCCCGCTGGGAGGCGATCGAGATACTTGCTCCCTCATCACCCCAGATGCTCGATGCGCCGAGATGATACGAGCCGAGCACGAATGAGGAAATCGTGCAGACAGCAACAAAACCATACGACCACGGACGCACAACAAGCGCCTCCCAGCATCGACGGACCAAGATGCTGAAACACGTCCGTACCCAAGACACGGAAAGGTGACCGAAGGGCTTAATGGCGGAAGTGTCGCTCGCCGGTAAGGACCATCGCAATATTGCGCTCGTCAGCCGCTTGGATAATGTCCTTATCGCGCAGCGATCCTCCCGGTTGGACAACTACCGCTACTCCCGCGTCTGCGATCGCGTCGAGTCCATCCCGGAAGGGAAAGAACGCGTCGCTCGCTCCCGCTCCGCCTACCGCACGTCCACTCGCCTTTTTCGCTGCCAATCCTGCCGCGTCGACTCGGTTCTGCTGACCACAGCCGATGCCAACGACCTGACCATCGCGCGCAAGAACAATCGCATTCGAAGTCGTGCGACCACAGACCCGCCAAGCCAATTCGAGATCGAGCCACTCCGAATCAGAGGGCTGGCGAGATGTCACGACCTCAAAGTCCGTTCTCGACGCGACGAATCGATCCGAATTCTGGACGAGAAATCCGCCAGCTATCTGGCGGAACGCGAGAGGTTCATCCATCGGACGCGGTGCAACAAGCGGTCTCATGTTCTTTCTCTTTCGAGCGAACAGGGCGAGAGCATCCTCGGTGATGTTTGGCGCAATCAAGACATCCGCGAGGGGATTTGACACCATTACCGTTGCAATTTCAAGATCTACCTCGCCGGTCAACGCGACGATTCCACCAAACGCGGAGAGCGGATCGGCGTCGAATGCGCGTTGGTAGGTCGCGAGAAGATCATCTCCAATCGCAACCCCGCAGGGGTTCGCGTGCTTGACGATGACGGTCGCGTTCGCAGTCCCGTTGAGTTCAAGCAACTCATAGGCGAGGCGCCACGCTGCCTCCCCATCGAAGAGGTTGAGATAGGAAAGCTCTCGACCACCGTGTTGCGTGACGAAATCCCAAAACCCTCTTGGCGCGTCGACGAAGCGATAGCGAGCGCCGTACTGGTGGGGGTTTTCCCCATAACGAAGCTCTCCGGCGCGCTCGAGAGAGATATCGAACCGATCTGGGAGTGCCTCATCGCCACGCTCGCCCTCTGGCGTACCGTGCCCGTCGAACCAGGTGACGATCGCCCGGTCGTACTCAGAGGTATGGGCAAAGGCTTTGCGCGCAAGACTCCGGCGCGTCGTCGGCGAGAGCTCTCCATTCACTCGGAGCTCATCGATGACGAGCGGGTAATCCGCCGGGTCGACGACGACCCCAACATGGTCATGGTTCTTTGCTGCTGCGCGAACCATCGTGGGACCGCCAACGTCGATCATTTCGATCGAGGGATCACTCGTGAACGGATAGAGGTTGCACACGACGAGATCGATCAGATCGATCCCCTGTTGCTCGATGTCGCTCAAATGCTCGGCCTTGGATCGGTCGGCGAGGATACCACCATGGATTCTCGGGTGAAGTGTCTTGACCCGCCCACCGAGCATCTCCGGAGCCCCGGTGACATCTGCCACCTCGAGATGTTGCACCCCGGCAGCGCCAAGCGCGATCGACGTGCCACCACTCGAGATGATCTCGACACCGAGCACGGAGAGCTCGTTCGCGAGATCAATCAGTCCAGTCTTGTCATACACCGAGAGCAGTGCTCTCATGAAGGCGGTTCTCCGTTCTCTAGTTGGGCGATTACCCGTCGGATGGTTGCGGGATAGATCCGTCGCTCGACAGCTTTTATCCGTTCGTGCAGCGAGTCCTTGGTATCTCCAGGAAGCACCGGAACTGCCTCCTGGGCCAATATGAGACCCTCGTCAACCGCGAGCGTCGCAATATGGACCGTACACCCAGTTACCTTGACCCCGGCTGCGAGCGCCTGCTCCACGGCATGCCATCCCTTGAATGCCGGCAAAAGAGCCGGATGGGTGTTGAGGATTCGGTCTCGATAGGCCCGGTGGACCGACGGCCCGACGATCGTTCCGAATCCTGCCATGGCGACAAGATCGATCCCGTGCGCGTGGAAAAGTTCGACGAGATCAGCACTGTAGGCGTCACGGTCAAAGGTCGGGGTGAAATCGTCCCGGATCAGTGTGCCGACCTCGATTCCCGCGCCCCTCGCGATGTCCACCGCGTGGCACTTTCTGTCCACGACGACAAGCGAAATCGGTAGATCTGCGGCGATCAACGCCTCAAGAATCGTGCCCGTTCCGGAGGCCAAGGCAGCGATTCGCACGAATAAACGCTAGCAGCCGCGCCCTATCTGGCGCGGCCGCCGATGGCTCGTTACTCCTCGAAATCGGGATAGACCGGATAGCGCTCACCGAGCGCGCGCACGCGTTCGCGCAGTGCGACGAGCGTCGGGCCCCGTGGATCCGTTAGGCGAGTGACAATGATCTCTCCGAGCTCCCTGAAATCGTCCGCCTGGAAGCCACGGGTGGCCAAAAGCGCGGTCCCGAGACGGAGTCCCGAACAGGCTGGAGGCGTCGCAGGATCATAGGCAATTGTCATCGCATTCCCCATGATTCCAAGATGATGCAGCCAGGTGAGCGCCTGTTGCCCGGTGATCTTGCGCGCAGAGGTGTCAAACGCGAAGAGATGGACATCAGTGCCACCTGTGAGAACAGGCATCTGCGTCTCCTCACGCGCCTCGTGCAACCTCTTCGCGATCGACGTCGCGCCTTGCACGGTGCGTCTCATTCGCTCGGCGAATTCCTCGCTTCCAGCAAGAAGCAGGGTGACCGCCTTTGCTGCGATGACATTTGGAAGTGGTCCGCCCTGCTCGCCGGGGAAGACAGCGCGGTCGATCTGTTCCGCGAGCTCGTCGTTCGAAAGGATCAGTCCCCCGCGTGCGCCGCCAAGCGTCTTGTGCAGCGTCATCGTGCATACGTGCGCATAGGGAACAGGATCGGGATGGATCTTCGCGACCACAAGACCTGCGAGATGTGCGAGGTCCGCGACCAAGAACGCGCCGACCTCATCGGCAATCTCGCGAAAACGGGCGAAGTCGATGATGCGCGGGTAATTGGACCCTCCGGCGAAGATCACCTTGGGTAGATTGGCTTTGGCAAGTCTCTCGACCTGGTCGATGTCGATGAGCCCATCTTCGCGACGCACGCCATACGTCACGCTTGAATAAAAGCGACCGGCAAAGGTCTCGTCGTCGTGCTGACTTGGATGTCCACCATGCG
>DATKRV010000045.1:0-13411 GCA_035532075.1 Acidimicrobiales bacterium
CTGCCGTGTCATAACCCAAGTATGACATCGATGTCATTCGATGTCAAGTATTATCTTGGCTACAATTGTGTTACGTTTTTCACCCCTTCATCCAGCTCAAGGGATCAATTCAGACTGCGAAGTGAGGGTAAGTTCGGTCTAGTGAAAATGTCGAAGCATCACGGGAATGGCCCATTTTCGACTTTACTGAATCGGTGCCGATGCAGACCAGCATGCGCGCGGCGTCTGGCAATTCGGCATACCTCAAGAAGTCCTACCCGGTGAGAATCCTTGGTGTCGAACGCCTGAGACGCCTTTCCCAGCAGCTCAAACACCATCCAGGCCTCTTCTTCGGGAATAGGACAATTCGGTCGCGTCACATCTGGCCCCAGCGAAAACCGATCGCCCGACTCAGCTGCAGCGGGGCCCCGGTTGAGATACGTTGCGAAATTCTCCAGGTAGTCAGTCCAGGGTGATACAGACATTTGGCACCCCCTGACGGTATTCGCCCGCGAAACCGCTGGGTCTCTTGCGACTTTCCGCGCGCAGGGCGCATCCGACCAGGAGGGAAACCCAGGCCGATCCAGGGTCCTTTTCACGTAATGCGCGTTGGGAGTGAGGCTCCATCACACATTTCGGCTTCGAGGGGATGCCAACTGGCGGGATCAAGTTCACACCCGTCTAACGGCACCTGACGCGACAAAGTTGATAGCAATCTCTTTTGCCACGTTTAGCCTCTCCGAACGGTAGATATGGCGGACTCAAATATCTCAAGAGGGCATGTAAAATACCGAGAGGGACTGGTTTATCTCAGCTCTACTGAGTCGATCGGCCTAGGATAGCCACAAAGCTCGGTAGCGTCGCGATCGATTTCAAACTCTCGATCGACAGAATGGATGGAACATCTCCACGTTCGCGCACCTATCTTCCCTATCGGTTTCATGGAAATGTCCCTTGATCAGCCCGGAAGTGGCGGATTCCCCAACTGTCACCGAGATCGAAGAACCACAGGGTTATCGAGACAGATCACGTTGACTGGGGTAGGTGACGTTCGCCGCCCTCTCGTTCGGTCGGGCATCATCTCCGCGGCACTTGTTATCGGCGTATTCTCACGGTTACTCGTGGCATGGAGGGCAACACGTTGTGTATCCGCTGTGCCTGTTGCTGGCGCCCTTGACATGGCAGCAGAACAGCAGAGCCGCCGGCCGAGATGGACGAGGTAGACGATTGCCGAGTGGCAATGGTGGAAGTTGACGTCGCCGTAATGTTGTGGCGCAAGGCCCTTTCTTTTGTCGTGTGGGCGTGATTTCGCGAACACCGGATGTTGTGCTGCGAGAATCTCCACGACGAGGAAGGATCTGGGTATTTTTCACAGTTGGATGTGCCATTGAGGGCTCTTTCAGACAGCCTCCGCGAGCGCATCACGGCGTCGGTCACGCGACGGTCGCGCCGCGGTTCTTCATCCCACAAGGCCGGAGGGCCTGCGCAATCTCGATTGATTATTGGTACGATGAGCCTCGTTGGGGGGCTGGTTGTGGTGGCCAGCTTCAGAGGAGGTGGGAAGCCCGACGATGTTGTTGGGTGAGTAAGGGCAAGCTTTGATCCATCGGACGGATTTGGTCGCCGAAAGCCCGATGAGGAGCCAATGGCGAAACCGGGCCCCTTGTATTGTCAAAACGGGGGCCCGGAGCGAACATTGGTGATTGAAGTGTTTGTCAAGCTGGTGCCGCGAGACTCTGTATCTCGTGTACGAGCGCTTGTGGCAAACGTGATTCGATTTCTTTTCTTCGATAGCTCTTGTCTGCCATCGAGGTCGGCAGAGCGTCTCGCTATTCGTGGTTCTCGTACGCGAACCGCGCCGTTCCCTCTACCCTCCACCTCACCGGTCACCGCCTCGACGCCTGTCGTTCGGTGGGCGGTGATCGATGCCTAGCCTCTTTATTGTTCATATCTTCGGAGACGCGCGGTCACGGCTCTGGGATCTCGATTGCGCTTTTATTGCGGCGTTTATCATTCGCGCGCTTGCGAAGACGGGCGAGATCAAGACGTCAGCGAGATCGAGATTGACTCGAAATGGCCGCCTCATCGCGCTCACCGCAATCTCGAGCATGGCGTCGCCAAGGACGACGTTCAGAGCGCGATCTAAATATCCCTGCAAGTTTTCTAATGCACCTACTCGATTTGTTGGCGTTGTCGTCGGGTCGAAACGTGTAGGGCTCTGTGAGGTTATTTCTCTGTTTGGGATGGTCAAGGGACTGTTGGCAGTATGTGTCTCTTCGAGGGTGTTCGCGGTGCCTGAAAATCCCGGCATTCATGTGTTCTCTCCGAGTGTCGATGTCGCGAGACCCTTTCAGGGACGACGTGAGCTGTCGTCCATTTTCGTTCACCGCGTCTGCGGCATTCGGAATGGACGCAGACCGGGGCTCTATGCGAACCGTGATAAGCAGGCTCTGCAACATCGCGTCAAGGTCGTAATCCAGTCTCTGACCGTGACGATCATCTCGATCAGTTTGGCATCGGTGACCGTCATGGGTATTGGAGTCGGTCGCGCCTTTGCGAATTCGGTTCCGCGGGTGAGCGACGTCAGCCCGACCTATGGCCCAACCACCGAGGGCACCCCGATCACCGTTACCGGCTCGGGTTTCGACATCGGCGAAACGGTTCGTTTTGGTATCGCGTCGTCGTCCATGACCGTCAGCAGTTCGACTTCGATCTTTGCGGTTACTCCGGCGAATACGGCTGGCACTGTGGGTGTCGTCGACACCGACACCGCTCGCTCTGGCACGGGAACGAACATCTTTCCCTACGGCACATCTCCGTCAATCACCGGCATGACGATCACCGGCACGCCGAGCGTCTCTCAGGTGCATAATGCAAGCGCGTCTGGTGCGACTGGTGATCCTGCGCCGCTCGCGAGCTACCTGTGGATGAGAGATGGCATACCGATCAGTGGCGCAATGATATCGACGTACATCGCCTCAAGCGCGGATGTTCGTTCCTCGATTACCACAAAGATCACCGAAACCAACGGTGTCGACGCGGCTGCGAGTGCGACCAGTGGCTCGGTGGCCATACCCTTCCTACCGAGCTCTCTTCAGGTGACCACAACTTCAAGTTCCTCGGCCCATGGCTCTTCAGTGGCGTTTACCGCAACGGTGAGTCCTTCAACCGCCACCGGAACGGCCACCTTCAAGCGCGGCTCGAGTGTGCTCGGTTCTTGCACGCTCAGCCTGGGCCGCTGCAAATTCGCGACGGCGTCGCTGCCAGGAGGCTCTGACACCATTACCGCCTCGTACCAACCGAGCACCAGTGACTCCGCGAAATACACCTCGGCGACTTCAAATTCGCGCGTTGCGTTGGTCTTGGTGAGCATTCCGTCAGTGACGAGCGCCACTCACCAGTTCAGTGCCTCGGCACTTGGTAACCCGACGCTTGGCGGTTTTGCCTCGTCAAGTGCAGCGACGGTTGAGGCCATTGGTGTTCGGACGGTCTTCTCGTTCGATCTCTCGTCCGGCTCGATCGGCGATGCGTCGCGCTCTTTGGCCAAATCCGCTTCGGCGCCCCAACGAGCAGCGCGATTCGCTCAGGCCGTCTCGGCCGTTGTCATGTCGAATTTGGCGGCGCAGAATTATGCAGGTGTTCATCGCGCAGAAGATGCGGCCGTAATGAAGTACCTCTCTCTCTCGGGTCGACAGCCACCGGGGATGGTCAACTCCTATTTCGGTACAAAAGGGCACAGGTGGGTCGAAATTACCGCTCAGGTCAGCTCGTATACGCCCGGCACGATTGCGTTCCGTGCCGTCACGACGCGGCCTCTGGTGTTCGCCGATGCAGCGATTGGCGAGGATGGGACGGCGGTGCTGGGCGCGGTCTTTCCCGTCGATGCAGTCGGAGCGGGCATCCATCACATCCGTGTCCTTGGTGAGCGGGTGCTTGACGCGGTCGTGGCGAATAGCAAGTGCCAGATCGTGGTTCGCTCATCGGCAATTGCCGCGATTCACCAGTTCGATGTACAGACAAAGGCAACGGTTTCGATCAGAGGAATGCCCGCGAACAACAAGACACTGACGCTTGTGCGTGCCGTCCTTCCTGGTGCGGGTACCTCTTGGTGGACGTTACTCTTCCCAATTGTCCCGTTGCTCGCAGCACTTCTTGCAGTTGTTCTTGGGTGGGTGCGGCGCCGTCGTATCCGTGTGCTTCTCAATGCGGTCATCTTTGGCGGTTCCATTGTTCCGATCGTGACCGGGTGGAGCGAGGGTGTGTCTGCTCTTGTTCATGCCGGTTTTGAGATTGGATTCGGAGCAATCGTTCTCGTCCAGCTTTTGCCGAATCTGGCCAATGGGAGAGTTGTCGACGTACGTTCGCAGCTTTCCGGGTATCGAATCGCACGACCGGGTGATCGACTCACAGGTCGCAACTTCTCTGAGGAGGACGAGATGGGTTCAGACTGCTCGCCACATCGACGCGGATCTACGTGGTGGCGATGGATCGAACCGAGAATTGGGTCCCGGTCGACCAGACCGATCGGCGCCTCTGCAGCACAGCTGGAGGTGGTCAGGTTCAGCCGCGAGAGGACGCGCCCGAGAGCTTCGAAGCAACGTCACGGCCGAGGGGCGCGCTATGACAAGCTGGCCGGACCCCCGCATCAGACCCTTTTTCTGGAGCGGGTTGTGCAGGCGGTGGGGCGCGCGCGGGGCGACGACTCGAAGCTCGCCGTGCTGTATATCAACCTCGACGGCTTCCGACTATTCAACGATGCAAAGGGTAAAGACTCTGGCGACGTGCTGCTTCAGGTCGTCGCCGATCGTCTCCGAGCGACGATTGCCGACGAGGATGTCCTTGCCCATCTCGCGGCGGATGAATACGCGATTCTCTGCGAACATGTTGTTGATGAGGCAGATGCCCAGAGTCGCGCCGAACAGATTCTCAAGGCGTTCAAACGGCCATTCATGCTCGCTGGGAGCGAGGCCACTGTCTCAGCCAGTATTGGAATAGCACTCGGAGACCAGCATGTGTCGCCAGCGGCGCTCGTCGAAGACGCCGAGATTGCGTTGCACACTGCCAAGCAGGTCGGCAGGGGAGGTATCCGAATTTATGACGACGGCATTCGCGAGCTTGCCGAGTACCGCTATTCCCTTGACGGGGCGCTGCACCACGCGCTTGCGAGAGATGAGCTGTTCTTGACCTATCAGCCAATTGCATCGCTCCAGGCGCGTAGATATGTCGGCGTCGAGGCGCTTCTACGCTGGCGTCATCCCGAGCTTGGTGTGATTGGACCAGAAGAGTTCATTCCGGTCGCGGAGGAGAACGGTCTCATCATTCCAATCGGCACCTGGGTGCTCGAACGGGCATGTGAGCAGCTGCGACGCTGGAGGGACGCCTCCCCTGAGGCAGCCAGTTGGCGTATGTCGGTCAATACGGCGGCGCTTCAGCTGGGGGCGCTTGACTTTCCTGACGTGATTGAGCGTTCGCTTGAGAATTCGGGACTGATGGCCTCAGATCTTCGCATCGAGCTCACGGAGTCCGCGCTTATCGAGAGTGGAGTCGCAACCGATGTGCTGCGAAGGCTGCGGGAGCTCGGAGTGCGAATCGCGATCGATGACTTCGGTACCAAGTATTCATCGCTTTCGTATCTCACCAGACTTCCGATCGACGAGTTGAAAATCGACGAGTCATTCATCAGTGGTCTTGTCGGCGACGAGTCGATGCAGGCAATCGTCTCGGCAATCCTCACGATTGGACGCTCGCTCGGCCTCACGGTGACCGCGGAGGGAGTCGAAACCGAGGCACAGCTCATCGAGTTGCTGATGCTTGGCTGTGACTCGGTTCAGGGCTATCTCTTCGAAAAGCCGCTGCTACCGGATGAATGTTTCACAACACTGTTGAGTATGCCGAGACCGCCTCTCGGGCGAAAATAGTCAAACTCAGACAAGTTCGGGGCGGAAGAATCTGCAGCAAGGTTGGAGAGGGTCGGGGATCTTTGTGAAGCGTTGTCCACATCCGACAAATTCGATAACAAGAGATCGGGTGACTTTTCCTCAACTTTGTTCGATGTCTTACTGAGAGGTACTGGGTTCTCTGTGACCGGCCAAGAAAAGGTGGTCGTCTCAACCGGTAACCAGTTCGAGAGCAGCATTTATGGCCAAATAGCTGACATCACCCTTTCCTTGACCATCTCCCACCTGGGTAGCTCGGTCGGTGGCGGTTTGAATCGGTGCCAACCGGCACGATGACAACTGGGGAGACACCACCAGTGAGGTCGGTGAGAGAACCGATGGAGCTGATCGCTGCCAACATTGGCGCCCACACGCACCCGAACAACCCACTTGCATACCAGTGTCGCCGCAGGCGATCGCCGATGCGCGGACCAACGGTGCGAGCACGACCGTCTGGCAAAACGAGTTCTGGAAGGGCGACGCGACTTGCAGTCGGTGAGGTTGACGAGGAGGTGATCGTTGATTTCAAAACATCGAGTCAACCAAGGTCAATTGGTGCGCCGAGGTCAAGAACCCAAGTCAGCGACCGCGATAAGTCCTTCAAGACTGAAATCTTCGGCGGAGGGATCGAGCGTTGCCTGGGAGATACGGAGCGAGATTCCCGACGGCAGAAGATGGCATGCTTGGCGTCTTTGGATCTCACGTTGGATGCGCGAGATAAGGGCCGAAGCCTCCTTTTTCTCCGTATCTGGCAACAGGATCGCGAAGTCGTCGCCTCGCATCCGTGCGGGGATGTCGGCGCTCCGCAAGGTTTCGTGGAGTACATCAGCAATCATGATCAGCGCGGAGTCGCCAAATGAACGACCAAACTCTCGATTCAGATCATCGAGCCCTTTGATGTCAAGAGAAAGCATGCTCAGGGTTTCGCCGTTGCGACTTGCGCGGGGCACGATGTGACTTGAGATAAGGCTCAGGCCACGTCGGTTCATCAGGCCGGTAAGCTCGTCGACGAGACTCGGCTCACTCGAGCCGATTTCGTGTTCTACGGTGGCGGCGAGGTCTTGAAGCGCACTCTTCTCGCCCTCGGTAAATGTGCGGGGAACGACATCCATGATGCTGAGAGCGCCGATGTTCGCGCCGTTGCTAGATCGTACTGGGCAACCGGCGTAGAATCTGACTGCAGAGCTTCCGCGTACCAGCGGGTTGTCGAAAAACCTCATGTCCGCCCGCGCGTCAGGGACCACAAGGACTTCGTGGACCAAGATCGTATGACTGGAGAAAGACGCCGCGCGCGTCATCTCAGACTCATCGACCCCAAGACTCGACTTGAACCAGTCTCGATCTGCGTCGACAAAACTGATGATTGCAATTGGAGCAGCAAATAGCCGTTGGGCAATTCGTGTTATGCGATCGAAGGGCTCTTGCGGCGGACTGTCGAGGATGCCAAGGAAATAGAGAGAGGCGAGCCTGCTCGGCTCGTCGGGGGGCAGGATGAGCTTTCGACGCGCCTTAGACTTTGACAACGAGATTCCTAACATCTTCGAACACTTTCTCTCATAATCCACCCGGGTAGACAACGGCGACGACAGACTGTCTCAGAGGAAGTAACGACCCAATCTGGTTGAAGTTTAAGGAACTTTTTCGTTAAGGTCGGAGAGTAACTTTGTGCTTTGACTCTCTTTGTGCCGATGAATTGCTCGGTAACGTCATGCGTTCCGCGAGACAAAGGTTTCGCCAAGAACCCCTGGAGATCTCGCTGCGCGATCAATTGGGCTTTACCTGTCTGGGAGAAGACGTTCTAGGTTGTGCTCGGCCTGGACGCGCGGGTGACCTGTGTTCGCATGTTCTGCCCTGCCCTTCTTGACGGCAGAGACGTCGTAGAGGATGGTCTCCAAGAGTTCTTCGACGAGGTCTCGACATCGGGAAAGGTACTCAAGGATCGGTATTGGACCCTGCGTGGGAACGTCAATACACAGCTCTTGAGGCAACGTACGCGCAGTGCTCGTAATGACCGTGATGTCCTCGCGATACGACCGGTGTCGAAGTATTTGGAGTTGTGCTAGCCAACCCTGTGGGGTCTCGGAATGCTCACCGATGAGCGCGTTCGAAATGCTGAGTGAACTCGCAAGTTCGATGTCAAGGTACTTTGCCTCAGCCGCGAGTTTTGACCAACTTGCAAGACGACTCGGTGTTCTCCTGTCACCTGGAATGCCTTGGGTGCGTTCGATGGTATTTGTCAGTGCATAGATCGCAGCATCAACGCTTGAGCAGAGCGCTCCGATCACGCCCTCGATTGCCATTTCAACGCCAATTAATCTACCAGAGAGACCACTGTGTCCCGCGGTCTCTCTAAGGGTATTGAGATACCAATCTGCCGCATCAAACTTGTAACGCACCCATGCTTTGGTTTTCTTGACCTTGATGGGCTTGGTGTAACCGGGACCGGTCGGCCATTGGACGACCATGCCCTCTTGTGCATGAGCTTCGGTATCTTTTGCGGGCATCTCAGCATCGACGCGACCGGTTGTCGCGAAAGGCGGCGAAGACTCGCCGAAGATCGAGACGAGACGTCTAACAACCTTTTCTTCCGATTCAAGCTTTGCGATTTCGCCTCTGAGTGCTTCGACGGCCTCATTTAGACGGTCGCGGTCACGCGCCGTTTCTGCGATGCGCGTTTGGAGCATCGCAAGGAGATCCACTGTATCCATTGTGGCTTCATCATAACGCCGGCGTTTCGAGGTTTTTACATCTCGGCGGTGCGGATGATCCATGGGGAATGTCGTCATCCCGAGTTGTTACGCGAAGCCCGTGCTTTGGATCAATGGTGACGCAACCGCAATTCTTCCCGGCGCGGGTGTCGTGGGGCCGAGTGGTAAAGATGGGGGCATCGCCGCTTGCACACCCACCTGTAACCATGTTGCATTGGTGACACATTGGCTCCTCTGTCGGGAGAAATTGGCGGTATTGACGATGCGGCGTGTCCAGGTCCTGGCAGGCATCGGCCGGGAGGTTGAGTGACAGGTAGAGCTCGACACTGCTGTGGCGCTAGGCATCGACTCAAATTCAGCCGTTCTGGTGCCGTTAAAGACGCTGATGACAGAGAACCCAAGGGACGCGCAGCTCGACATCATCAGGGTGTCGTCTGAAGCGGATCGTCTGAAGTCTGCGGGCACGACGCGTCGTCGCTTCGTCATCGGTTCTCTTACACTCGTCGCAATCATCCTTGGTCTTGTGCGAGTGACAAGCCCTTGGACCCTCGGTTTCGTCACGGTAGCGGCGCCATTGGTGGCGATGTTTGGAGTGTATCGGTATCGGCCCAAACCGGTGTGGCCGTGGGTGATGATCCTGGTCGCGTTGTCTTTGTTTGTCGCTGAGGGGATCCTTCGAGCGCATTTCAATACCCTTGGCAACCTAACGCCTCATCGAAACCATCTTCCCGACCTTGTCTCGCTCTCTGGGTACGCGCTCTTAACTGCCGCGCTTTACGGCTTTTTGATCTCACGTTCGCAGGCGAAGAGACGACGCTTTGGGGTCGTCTACGACGGAGTCATCACGGCTCTCGCGTTTCTTGCAATTTCATGGGTATTTCTGATTGAACCTGCTCTGAGCCGAAGAGGACCACCAAACTTGGTTGAGGTCATTCTTGTTTCGTATCCTGCCATTTCGGTATTTTTGCTCGTTGCCACCTTTCAGATTGCATTTTCCCCCGACCATCAGCGCTGCGAGTGCGAGAGGTTTATTTTCTTCTCGTTGGTGTGGCTTTTTATCGGTGATTTCTGTTATCTGTGTGCCGAGCTGCACCTAATTTCCCCGGCAAACGTTCTCGTAAACGTTCCCTTCATCATCTCCTATACCGCTGTGATCGCGGCGATGCTTGAGCCTTCGATGAAATCACTTTTTTCACCAAGACTTGAAGAAAGTGCACCTTGGAATCCGACCAGGGTCGTACTCGTCGCGGTCGGGTTCGGCACCCCATCCCTGCTTTTTCTCCGGCTGGAAAACGAGAATTTTGACACTCGCCTGGGCCTCTTTATCACGGTGATGTTGCTGAGCGGATTTGCGATCCTGCAAATTGTCCGCGCGCTCTGCGACGTTGAAAGGTCAGAGTCGAGGTTGCAGTATCAGGCAGATCACGACGCCTTGACAGGACTTCCTAATCGCCGGTATTTGGAGCGCCATCTCGAACGATCCCTGGAGGGTCTTTCGCCTGACGGCGGGGAAAAGATTGGTGTTCTCTTTCTCGATCTTGACCGCTTCAAGATCATCAATGACACCCTTGGACATGCTCAAGGCGATGCTCTTCTCATCCAGGTCGCCCGACGTCTGCAGGCAAGTATCCGACCCAACGACCTCGTCACGCGAATAGGGGGAGACGAGTTTGTCATCGTCCTTGGCAAGGCTGCCTCTGTCGAGAATGCCAGTGAGTTTGCGAACCGGCTGCGTCGAAGTTTCAGAGCCTCATTCAATGTTGCGGAGGTTGAATTTGTCGTCTCGGTAAGCATTGGACTCGCGTTCAATCGGTCGACAGAGCGTGCCCGTGATGGAGATGGATTTAGTGAAGTTGAAATTCTTCTTCGCGAAGCCGATACCGCGATGTATCAGGCGAAAGACGGTGGTCGGGATTCGATAGCCGTCTATGAAGATTCGATGCGTGCGAGCGTCATCGAGCGCGTCGAACTAGAACGCGATCTTCGACACGCAGTGCGTAGGGGAGAGCTTCACCTCGTCTTCCAGCCAATCGTGGACATGAAGGACCATCAGGTATTCGGCGTGGAGGCGTTGGTTCGGTGGTCGCATCCCACGTTTGGCATCCTTCTTCCGGGACGTTTCATTCACCTTGCCGAAGAGACGGATCTCATCAACGAGATCGGCTTATGGGTGCTCGATGAAGCACTTCGCGTACTCGCCATAAGCCGCAAGATGCCCCGTATGGAGCATCTCACGGTCTCAGTAAATCTCTCCGTCAACCAGCTCCGCGATGAACTTCTGGTTGAGCGTGTTGCCCAGATGTTGGCGACCCATGGACTGGCAGCCTCGTCGCTCTGTCTTGAACTTCCTGAATCAGAGATCAGTAGAGATCCAGCGTCCGTGATAAAGACACTCAACGCGCTTCGCGGACTTGGAATCACACTTGCCGTAGACAATTTCGGAACGCAATATTCTTCTCTCTCGTACCTCCAGCGCCTCCCCTTTGATGTCCTGAAGATTGACTGCAGTTTTGTCAAGCCGTTGAACGAGGAAAATAAGGTTTCGGGATCTCTTATCGCCGCGATCGTGGCAATGGCCGAGGCGCTTGGTATCCGGACCATCGTCGAAGGGGTAGAGACGATGGAACAGGCAAGGCGCCTTCGTGCGATTGGCTGTTCGGTCGCACAGGGATATTTTTACGCCAGTCCTTCGCGCATCGACCAGCTCCCTGATGTATTGAACCTGTTGTCGATCCGTAGCCGAGGCGCAACCCTCGATCGAGTGAACAGCGACGAAATCTTCGACCATGCGGAAATGAGTTCGCTCGGGTACGGGACATAACCCATTTTCATCACCGGCGGTGGCTTATCGCGCAATTCGTGGAGCTGGTCTCTTGACATTGTCGGACGCTTTGATGTCGAGCAGTCCCTGAACCCTGCCTATTGCTGAAGGCAGATCTATCTGGCGAAGTGCGGGTTTGATGGTCGAACCCACGTAGATCATTTCGTGAAGTACCGAGTCGTTCTCTCTGGTCTCTGCCTCGGCGATCTGGAGCGCACAACAAGCCGGAACACTTCGTGCCGATCCGAGGTAGGAACGTTCTTCTGCGAGGGCGACGAAACATCGTCGCAGTTGAAGGCGAATAAGACGATAAACAGCATAGTCCAAGATGGCGACGAGCCACTTCACCTCAAAATATCGTCCCAGCCGGGCGACCACCTGGTAGAGACCGATGTGCATCAAGCCGAGTGACGCGGCAGTCCGATATTCACGGCTGACGGCGAGCGTTGCAATATCCCAAGATTGATTCGGGTCGTAGTCGAATCCTGCCTCTTTGAATAGTGTCGCGGCTCGTCTTCCCCAGACTGGCTCGATATCGAGAAGACTCTTGAGTCCCGGACCACCCTCAACAGGAAGAATGAGGCGCATCATGCCAGCGCACTCTCTGCGACGGTGATCGATGACGCACACGAAGATGCTCGCGCTATCAAAATGATGGTATTCGTCAAAGAGCAGGGACGGTGTGTTGTTGAATGCTTCGAGGAAGACAGTTCGTTCAAGGTCACGCGCAATCTCGGCACCTGGCTCATCGTTTAAGAAAAGATAAGTTCCAAAAGGTTCTGGCGCTGAAACGTCAATCGATGAGGCTATTAACTTTTTGATGTCGAGGGTGTGGGGGATCGGATTCATTTGAGAGGAGACCTCGTTAAAACTCCTTGGCCACGACCTCCTCAGCGGCAAAGAAGGCGCTCGTAAATTCGGTGACCATTTCTTTATCAAACTCAGCACAGGCATAGATGTCGACGCTGAAGAAGAGGAGCGGTTTTTCCCAAGCGTAGAGGTGCGCACCAGATGCCTCCCAGTGCACCCAGCCGGCCCATCCATATCTATCGGAGTTGTGTGTTACCGGTTCGTTGAGGCGTTGCATGCGACAGACGACCGATAGAGACCGGAGATAGCACTCGATCTCGGGTGCTGTGATCGGTTTTGGACAATATCCTTCAATCACGAGACGCTGGCGATAGATCGGGGGTGCAAGATCCGGGAGTTGTTCATCTTTTTCATATATATGAATTACACCCATGTGATTAGAGTAGCAGTGGTGTCCTTTGTAAGGCCGTGATACCGCAAGGGTGCGCACGAAGCGTTCGGATTCCTATGAGATCGGTGACTCCTGTACAAAGTGTTCTTCGCTCTCGCATCGCACGTCACCTCCGATCGGCGAGTTGAAGATCGGTGTGTCTGGCATCGGTGGTTGCATTGACAAACGAACGGATGCCGGCGATCACCTCGTGGCGATCCTGACAATCGCTCGCACGGAGTTACGCCCACCGTGGAGGGCGTCGAAAGCGAGGCATTGCTGATTGGACTCCACACGCTGGGTAGTGAATCGGGTCAGGGCGTGCTCTTTGAAAGGCGACTGTTGCCCGGGAATGCGCTGTTGAGAGGACGAGCGCTCCAAGACCACCGTTCTGGTTGGAACAGTCGACGGTGACCGGAATTTTTCACAGCGGGTACACAGTTTGGACCCCAATTGCCCGTATTGTGGGCATTTTTGTATCCCGTGGAGGGAGAATATGCAACAATTCGTAATATTACTGCAATGTCGAGCTGGGTTGTATAGAGTCGTGTTACCTGGGTAATCCACTGGGCACACACGACGATTGACTAGCCCTGATCTTTCACGAGACTCTGTGAGCTAACTGACGCGTATCCGCGAAAAGGCCCTTCTTGCAGGCGAGACTGTTGTTGTCAACGCAACAGGAACCCAACAAGAAGGGCCACTTCCAAGATGAAAACTACCAGTG
>DATKRV010000046.1:0-5044 GCA_035532075.1 Acidimicrobiales bacterium
GGTGGAGTTCATGCTCGGACCACTTACCTTGGAGCCTCGCCGCGTTGGGCATCCTTTGCAACGCGAATTAACCGGTCTATGGACTGCTCGCTGCGGGGTTTACCGGATCGTGTATGAACTCAAAGAGGAACAACGAACCATTCAAGTGCTGTGGATAGATCATCGATCCGATGTCTACCGGAATCATTAGGCCTGAAGCTTTGTAGATGGTCGCCTGTTGTGTAGGAACGATTGATGAGACTTCGGCAACCGGCTTTGCAGCATGTCTCCAAGCTCACAAAACATCCTGCTCAATGGCACTTTATCAGATCACAAAACCCATCATGGGGCTGATTGGGGTCGGGAATTGTGGCACATAGTGGTCGCTCGTGGTGGATGCGGGGCAATGAGTTCGTTTGAATGAATCCCCGAAGGTATCTCACGCGTGATGGCCTCGGCCCGCGGTGGGCACCAGGCGATCCGCGATCATCACGAGTCGTTCGGCTGCAGTCACCGCTCGGCGGGCAGCTGCGGCCGTGAGGGGCCGGGGGTCATATTCAGCCTGAGCTTTGAGGGGGAGAAGCTGTCGCAGCTGTCGCGCCGCGATTTTGGCATCACCTCCGATGTCGTCAAGATGTTCTGGCGCGTCGGCATGCTCTCCTTGTGAGATCGAGCCAGAGAGCGCCGCGGAAATGGCATCGCTTGCGGCAATGCCCGAGTGAATCGCATTGCCAGTTGCAGCCGTGTAGTTGCCAAGTTCGAGGGAGTCTTGAGCGGCTCGAAGGAATTCCTTTGACTTCGCGAGGTATGCCCTCGCGTCTGCCGGTGTCGCAGAGCGTGTCTTTGCTCGTGCGCGTGCCATGTCAAGCAACACGAGTGAATGCGGTGAGTGGCCTGCCTACGAGGACAACGCCTTCGTTGGCGATAGCGCGCCACGGACCGCTGTGTCGTCGAACCAGAGCCGGCACCTCGTCGGCAGATACAACCATCATATTTACCGGGTTTCCAACAACTCTTCGAGCGGTCCGTTCCCATACCCCGAGCGCATCGATCCATTCGTTGTCATTAGCTGCTACTTCCTTAGCCCGTACAACGAGCACGTCAAGATCACCAGTAGAGGTTGTCTCACCGCGGGCGAAAGATCCGAACACGATCAGACTTTCGGGAGCCGGTGAGATGTCAGTTGCTAGTTCACTTAGGCGTCCTATCACCGACTCTAGAAGTCGAGCAAGAGTCAGAACAATCCGTGCGGCTTCATTCTCTCGATCGAGACATACAAGTGCGGATGATCCAGCTTCACGTCGAGAAACGATCCCCAGGTTCACGAGTTCAGCGGTGACGACTGACGCCTGCTGGGGACTCACGCCTGCGAGACGCGCCACTGCGCGGATTGTCATTTCGGATTCGTTCCGAGTCAAGACAGTCAGGATTCGGCCCTGGACGCCGGGGATGAGGGTTTCTATCGGTCGGACATAATCCATGCAAGGAAGTATAGTTCAAATAAATCAGACACATGTCTGAATTATTAAACCATTGGCATAAGGTGAATGGACTGTATTAACGGTTGGTCTTCTGGTTGAATCGGCCTAGGTTTAGTGGAGGGCGTTCTAATAGCGATCAAGGGCATTTCGCAATTCTTGTAAGGTCCACATCAGCTTCTCAGACATATTTATATAGATACATATAGTTTTGGATCTTGGCAAGTTTATATTCGCAGCTCTAATCGATGCAGATTTGGGTTCGACTTAGCTGGTGGAACTCTAGGGTCTTTACGATACGCGTCGCGCAACGCCCGATGAACGCATCTTTCCATGGAGCATTGTTGATTCGTATTTTTAGAGACGACATCCTCAATCGTTTGAACCACATAACCCGCTATATCGTCATGTTCCCAGAATCTCAGTACGGTCCAGCCGAGTTTCGACATTTGCGCGTCGGTGTCGCGGTCGCGTTTCTCGTTTGAGCGCCGTTTCTCTCGCCAGTACTCAGCATTCGCCTTTGGAGGTACATAGTGTATTGCACATCCGTGCCAGTAACACCCATCGATGAAGATCGCTACCTTGGCCCTCGTGAACGCGATGTCAGCACGACGCCTTCGATCGAACGGCAATGGCCAGTCGACTCGATAGCGGAACCCGTCACCGTGCAACAGATGGCGAACCGCTATCTCCGGTGCGGTGTCGCTGCGTCGGTTCGCCTGCATGGTTCGACGAACCGCGTCGGACGACGCCCATGACTTCCGTCGCTGACCGGAGATGGGCTGGATCGGTGCTGTATTTTGATTGACGACGTGCTGGCGGGATTGCACTGTTGGGCTCAAGTCAGTGTCCTTTTTCCGGCAAGCTGATTAAATCACGGAGCGCCTCGGGCCGGATTGGAGGGTCGTGCCGATGGATCATCGAGTGGCAGTTGCTGCAAAGTGGCACCATCTCGGTAATTGGATTCACGACATAGCCGGAGGGTATCTGGGACACAGGAACCACGTGGTGAACCTCAATGAATTCGGCTCCGAGGTCGCCGTACTTCGTTTCGAAGGCGAAGTCGCATACCCAGCAAACGTGTCCATGGTGCCGTATACACCGATAGCGGTTGACCGGATTCCGCTCGAATCGATTCACCAATACCTTGGTCATTGCCCCTTCAGGGAGCCCTGCTTCGGGTTCGTCAATGTTCTCGATATCGAGACCAGAGAGCACAAGGCTTAAACACAACCCTGCAGCCCGCCGAAGACTCTCTTCAAGAACGTTTGGAGTCGTAGCCCTTGGTAGTTTCAACCGACATTCAATTTCGATCTGACGCCAGGTGTCGGACGGGAGCTGCTCAGTTGAAACCTTCTGGTTGTTGATCCTGATGCTCGTTTCGACGCCGTCCCGATGTCCCTCCTCAACGACCTTCGTCCAGACAGCCGTCTCTGGAAGAATCCTCTCGCCCATGCGTCTAATTAGTGAGCCACTGAAGGTGTCAGGCAGGAACATCGCCTCAGCCCAGATGAGGTTATGGGACAGAGAGACTGAGAACGTTGGAGCGTCGCCGACACCAACCGGCCTAAGCGCTTTGAACTCTCCGCCTGCTGACGCGACTTTCGCGACCTCCAATCGCAGTCCGGTCATCGCCTCTAGGGAACTACACACAATGTCAGCGACGTCAGCCACGTCGCGCTATTCCTCCGCGTCGTCTGGTTCAGGTAGGTCGGCCACGAGGTGACGCAGGTTTCTGCTCACCTCAATGCGGAAAACCTCGAACACCTCGTTGAGATCGAGCCTTGTATTGTTCATCTCTGCCTGAGCGAGGGCGAACAGCAGAAACTCAATCGCCTGTGTCAGAGGGCTGTTGGCTGAGTTGGGAAGGTAAGCCTTGCGATACCAGTCGTGCGAGGTGTTGATCGATACCTTCGTGTCGCCAGCACCCTTACCGAACGACGGGGACCACAGAACACCGTCTTCGAGACTCTCAGTGTGCACGATGTGGACACCCTCTGCGTCATCCTCAATACGGATGCGGAACTCGGGGTTCGGCGCACCACCCGGTCCAAGTACCTTGAGCTCATTGACGAGGTTGTTCGTCATCGTCAACGAGCCATCGCCACCCTTAGTGGTGGATGGCAGACTCAGGCCCTCCTTCTCGGAGTCGATGGTCCGGTCGGCTGGCCGGCGCCCAGTTCCTGCCGTTGCAGCACTCTTGGCTCGACCCCTTCGGTTCCTGCGGTCCGCCTCGCGACGCACAGGAGTCAGCACGTTCTCGAGTTCCTCGAAGAGGCCTGGATCGAGATGCAGCCCCGACTTCTTGATACCAACTCCGAAGAATGGATCCAGCGGCGCGGGGAATGAGAGCTCCACGCGTAACCGGTTCAGGTGAGTATCAGCGGCACCGATGGTCAACCAATCGGGACCCTCGATAAGCCGATTCTCACGGTAGACGTAAATGCCCTGCCTATCGTTCGAAATTTGCGCGGCACCTGGGTATGAGCTGTCCTCCACCTCATTTGCCGGTGGAAGGATGAAAGCTCTCAACACGATTTCTCCTTGATGATTACCGCTTCCATCGGCTATTGCCCAAGTCCGAACCTTCTCTGCCTCGACCTCGGCGAACACCTCGCAAAAGGGGTCCCATGGAACAATCCTGCCGCCATTCACGAAAATCGAAATGTTCCGCCCCCGTTCATCATCGGGGTCGAGGAATCGTTGGAACACGGTGCCCAGATGCGTCGTAAGCCGACCGATCCGTCGCGCGAGGGCACTCTCTGGATTTTTGTAGGCTCCTCCGTGCTGCTTGCGAAGCAACCGGTCGACCTTGTCCCAGTGGACCACAGTCCCCGAGCTGACCTCGCTCTCAGCGCCATGAGCTAGCGCCTCCATCGCGTCGAGGAAGAAATCGGATTCGTTCGCATCCGCCTCGCCCAAGGTGAGGATCCACTGGTTCTGTTGGGCAATCACGTCTAGATCCCAAGTGGCAGCCAAGGGCTTAGAACTCTCGATCGGGCCCTCTGAAGAGACGACCGTGAGACGACGACAGAAACTCGTCGACGCTGTTTTCAGTCCAAGCCCGAACCTTCCGAGCCGGTGGGGGTCCTCCTTCCGCGAGGACCCGTATCTCATTGCGTTCTCGAGACCTTCTAGATCCATTCCACAGCCGTTGTCGGCGACCTGCACGAGGACCTCGCCATCAGCGGTGAGGTTTACCTCGATGCCTATGACGGACGAGCCCGCCTCGATCGAGTTGTCAACAAGATCAGCTATAGAAGCCTCGAAGCTGTAGCCGGTGTCTCGGAAACCGTCAACAACCCTCGCGGTATTTGGCTCGACAACCTTATGCTCCGCCATAATCTTCCTTTCGATCAAATTCGGATTAGCTGCCAGCCACCACTCAGTGGGATCACGTCTCCGAATATGTTTCCCTCATCATTAGCAGATGCATCTAACACTCGAACATGGACATCGCCATTCGCACTGCGGGTGAACTCCAGAATGTCACCCTCACTGGCTCCAAGAACTCTGAGTACACGAGTGGTCCCAGTCAACCGGTACTCGTCTCGCGTGCTGGCCCCTGTCCTCTTGCCGTTGTAATG
>DATKRV010000047.1:0-26857 GCA_035532075.1 Acidimicrobiales bacterium
CACGATTCGGTTGCCGACGACAGGGAGAGATCCCGACCTGTTCACTGATCCCGCCGTCGCGAGCTCCTTCTGGCGGCGCCTGGGTACGCTCCAGCGTCACCCATTACGCAAGGCCCGCGTCGCGGTCCTTCATCACATCAATTCGGTCGCAATCAACACGATCGTGAGGTGAGAGGCCACCTCAATTTGATCTTGCTCGCATTCGCGTTCCACAGATATTTCACAGCTCGCCAGTCAATGCGACAATGAAGGAGGAGCTTTAGCCAAAAGCGCAGCCCAGATCAAAGGTTACGGACTTTCGGGTATCTCAACCAGGGTAAAGCCGTGAACTGCGCAGTAGGTTTCTGGACTACACCAGATCAACCGTCGAATATCTCATCCCCCATCGCGGAGCCGACCAGTACTAGGAGGCACATCGAGCGCGTTACGAGATTCACACGCGCCTGGCGTCGACGCACACAGGTCGAACTCGCGTTGTCCATTTCTCGTTCTCCCAAGGTAAGGTAACCGCTCAGATGTCGCATTGCTTACAGTCTGGGGAGCGGAGCCATCCCAAACTCTTCACGTAGCAACCACGTGCGAGATCATTTTTTTCTCGATCTGGCTCCAACGTTCTCGCCGCCGACTTTGACGCGTCTCATCGCCGCGGCGGTCCTGTCTGTCGTCACGTCCCTTGGCGCTGATGACCTGATTATCAGGGCGACGACCGCGCTCTATCCATCGACTCGCGGGTTTTCGCACTTTCGGGTAATCGACTACGCGTCGCTCACGATCATTGGAATTGCCACAGCTTCGGCTGCATGGCCAGCTGCGATCAACGTTTCATCGTCGCCGCGCCGGCTGTTCTTTCGGTTGGCAATAGTCGCGACTATTTTGCTCTGGATACCCGATGGATGGCTGCTCCTCCGACACGCACCCCCAAAAGCCGTCGGTTCCTTGATGGTGATGCACCTCGCTGTTGCATCCATTACGTACAACACCCTTACCCGTATTGCCGTTCCACGGCAGCTGGTCTCCGGAGCAGCGGTGGATCTGGACCAGTCCACGGCGATTTCGAAGTCACAAACCAACGACCTGTCGACACCTCATGCCAGCGAACGGGTACCGAGATCCACCACTCGTCGCTCAATGTGGATTCTTCTGTTGAGCGCAAGCTGTGTCGAATTTGTGATTGGAATTGCTGCTTTGATTTTTGTTCCATACGGCCGGCAGAACGCGTGGATCCCCGCGCGGGGTGAAATTGTCTACCTTGCACACGCCATTCTTGGCGGATTCCTTACGATTGGCGCTTTTGGTATCCTCCTGCCCGCGCTCAGTGAATCGCGAATCGCTCGGATCGGGTCCACAATCGGCTGTTCGGGAGTCACACTCGGAGCTGCAGGTGGAACACTCGCGGTCTTTCACTCCTCGCGGCTCATCGGAATGGCCCTCATGCTCGTGGGCGTTGTACTTGCATTTTTCGGATATCTCACGCCCATCATCGAACCATCCAAACCCCCGAACGAACACCAATAGCTGTGTCACCAACCGTTGGATCCATCGCCAGGAGGGAACAGCTGAGCCCGATCGTGTCACGCGACAGCGCAACGTGTTGATCATCCACCTGCTCCGGTGATGCGACTGAGTTTGAAACGAACCGGCTCGATAGCCGTGATGCGCCGTTTGATCTGATCACACAATGAGGGACCCAGCGCACCCGAATTTCAGTTCATACCATCAAAGACACGGCAAGGTCAGCGCAAGGACGAGCTGAGTTGCAAGTTCTTGCGTTGTCAGCGGGCCGCTCGAACCCGTCAAGCTCATGGGCGGGTCAGCACCTCTGGTCCCTCCGCGGTAATCGCGATCGAATGTTCAAAATGGGCGCTCAGACTTCCATCCGCGGTGATCACGCTCCAACCGTCCTCGAGTTCGATTGTGTCGGGTCCGCCGATGTTCACCATCGGTTCGATGGCATAGACGTTGCCAACCTTCAGCTTTGGCCCGGGATTGCCGGGCCAGTAGTTGGGCACCTGGGGCTCTTCGTGCATCGCGGTTCCGATTGCGTGACCAACGTATTTGCGCACGACCGAATATCCGGCGGCTTCGGCAACGCTTTGCACCGCGCGACCGATGTCATGGAGTCGGTTGCCCTCACGCATGACCTCGATCGCTGCCTCGAGTGAGGCCTCCGTGGCCCCGATGAGTCTCCGGGCAGCCGTGGAGATCTCTCCGACACCCATCGTATACGCCGCGTCGCCATGGTAACCCTCGATGATCGCCCCACAATCTACGGAGATGATGTCACCTTCGACGAGCACTACCGCTGCACTCGGGATACCGTGCACGATCATGTTGTTCGGCGAGGTACAGATTGTCGCGGGAAAGCCGTGATAGTTGAGAAAGTTCGAGCGGGCGTTCCTTTTGGCTATGACCTCTCGCGCGACGTTGTCGAGGTCGAGCGTGCTGATACCTGGACGGACGGCAGCCTGGGTCTTTTCGATGATCTCAGCGACCACCTTGCCAGCCTTTCGCATCTTCGCGATCTCTGCAGGTGTACGAATCATTTCGGGAACGCCTGCGGAACGTCTGGAGTGATTTCTCTCGCGACCAGTCCTCCGAGCGCAGTCGCGAACACCTCGTCTGGAGTTCCCTTTGCGTCGACCGTAATGAGCCGCCCGGCCCTTTCATAACGCGAGATGAGCGGCGCGGTCAGGTTCTCGTAATCAGCAAGTCGCTGAAGGATCATCTCCACCCTGTCATCCTCTCTCTGTCTGACCGGCGAACCACACAGGTCACAGGTCCACCTCACCTTTGGCGGCTCACTGAGCGAGTAGATTGCCCCGCACTCAGGGTTGGTGCAGACCCTGCGCGAGGAGAGCCGTCCGACCACGATGTCGGTTTCGACCTCAAGGTCGATAACCGCATCGATGCCTTCGGGAGCGAGTAACACATCGAGTAGATCGGCCTGATGAATGGTTCGGGGAAAACCATCGAAGAGAAATCCGCTGTTGCGCAGATCCCCTTCCTCGAAGAGTTCATCGACGATACGCATCACCAGTTCGTCTGGTACAAGCTTTCCGACATCCATATAGGACTTCGCCTCGAGTCCGACCGCGGTCTTTCTGGCAACTGCAGCACGCAACGCGTCACCTGTCGCGATGTGGGGAATCTCGAAATGCCGCGAAAAACCTGCGCACAACGTCCCCTTCCCGGATCCCTGCTTACCGATGATAAGAAGACGCAAGCCGCGTGTCACTTGGTCAGAAAACCCTCGTAGTTACGCATCGTCAGCTGCGAATCGATCTGCTTGTTCGTCTCGAGCGCGACACCGACGCTGATCAGGAGCGTCGTGCCAAAGAACGGAATCGTCGAGATGTGCCAAGCCGAAAGGATCAGGGAGGGGAGCAACGCCACCGATGCAAGAAAGATCGATCCCGGCAAGGTGATGCGATTCAAGATCCCCGACAGGTAACGCTCTGTCGGCGCTCCCGGACGAATGCCCGGAATGTATCCCCCCTGCTGGCGGATCGAATCTGCCTGTTGGTACGGATCAAAGCTCACCTGCACATAGAAGAATGTGAACAAGATGATGAACAGACCATAAAGCGACAGGTACATCCCGCCAGTCGGACTCAGAAGGTTGTTCTGCACCCAGTTGTGAAGCCCCTTCCAGGGCAAGACGGTCGAGACGAGCACCGGGATGTAGAGCAGGGAACTGGCAAAGATGATCGGGATAACACCAGCCTGGTTGACCTTGAGCGGGATATAGGTGCTCTGTCCGCCGTACATCCTTCGCCCCTGGACCCGTCGTGCAAAGGTGACGGGGATGCGCCGCTGCCCTAATTCTACGAACACAATGGCGACGAGCAGCAATATCCAAACAGCGAGGATGATCACCACGCCGGCCCAGTGCTTGTCGGCCTTGATGATGTCAATGTCGAGCGGGATGGTGGCAACCACGTTCGAGAAGATGATGATCGACATGCCCTGGCCGATACCGCGCTGGGTGATGAGTTCACCCAGCCACATGACGAAAGCGGTGCCTGCGGTAAAGGTGAGGATGATGAACAACACATGGAACACCGAGAAGTTCGGAATCAGCTGTGGTGCCGAAGTCTGGTTGCCGAGCAGCTGGCCCGAGTGCAGGAGGAAGACGAGACCCGAGGCCTGCATCAGCGCAAGAGCAATCGTCAGATAGCGGGTTGCCTGGGTGAGTTTGCGCTGTCCGACCGCACCCTGATCGCGCCACTCGGCAAATTTGGGGATCACCGTTCCAAGAAGCTGGATGATGATCGACGACGTGATGTAGGGCATGATGCCAAGTCCGAGGACCGCCGCTCGGGCGAGTGCCCCTCCTGAAAACAGATCGAAGAATCCCAGCAGACCTGAACTCCTCGCGGAGTTCGTGATCGACTGGATCGCCGTGTAGGAGACACCGGGAACGGGGACGTTCGCGCCGAACTGGTAGATGCCAATGATCAGCAGGGTGAAAAGCACCTTGTTGCGAAGGTCCGCAACCTTTGCAATGTTTTTCAGACTCGACAGCATCTCAATCCTTTTTCAGTCCAACGCAGCGAAACAACGAAAGGTCCTCGGTATCCGTTTCCACCAGGAAATGAAGGTCTATCGGTTTGCCAGGGCGTTGCCCTTGACCGGGGGACGACGATCGCCATGCGGAGATGCCACGAGGGTAATCGTTCCCCCCGCCGCGGTGATCGCCTCTCGGGCGCTCTTTGAGAACGCGTGCGCACTTACATTCATCGCACGTTTGACCTCACCACGACCGAGTACCTTGACAAGGCCCTTGTGGGGTACAACACCCTTGGCCTTGAGAGATTCGACGTCTACCGAGGTCTCTTCCAGCTCGTTCAGGGTATCGAGGTTGATCACGTTGTACTCAATACGGAACGGGTTGGCGAATCCTCGCAGCTTGGGAATGCGCTGCGTGAGTGGTAACTGGCCACCTTCGAATCCTGGGCGGACGGTGTTGCGCGCGTGTTGACCCTTGGTTCCTCGACCCGCGGTCTTCCCACCTTTTCCACCCGTACCACGACCGACACGTCGACGCGGATGCTTTGAACCCGGAGCCGGGGCAAGGTCATGGAGTTCCATTACTCTGCCACCTCCTTCTTTGTCTTCTTCGCCACGACAACCGCCTCGACAGTCACCAGATGGGGAACGCGAGCAATCATGCCGCGAATCTCCGGTCGATTCGGAAGCACGTTCTGTGCACCGATCTTGCGAAGCCCAAGTGCGCGCAGTGTTCCACGGTGCTTCGGTTTGATGCCGATCAAGGACCGTACCATTGTGACGCGAAGTTCCTTCGCGTCTGCGAGCTGCGTGGGCGTACTCATGGACGTGCCTCCGCAGCCTGAAGTCGACGACGCGCGTTGTAGGCGCGGAGCACTCCCCCTGGGACGATATCTTCTGGAGCAAGTCCGCGCAGCGCGGCGATCTCATCAGGACGGACAAGTGACTTCAGGCCAGCCATCGTTGCATGGGCAACATTGATCGCGTTTGAAGTTCCCAGCGATTTCGCAATGATGTCGTGGATTCCCGCCATCTCAAGAATTGCCCTTGCAGCACCGCCGGCGATGACTCCGGTTCCGGGCGCTGCCGGCTTGAGCATGATCCGTCCTGCACCAGCCCGACCGATGATCGGATGTGTGATGGTCGAGCCCGCAAGCGGGACGTCGATCATCGATTTCTTCGCCTCTTCAATTCCCTTTTGTACTGCCAGTCCGGCCTCTTTGGCCTTTCCATATCCAAGTCCAACGCGGCCATTGCCGTCTCCGACGACCATCAACGCGGTGAACGAGAACCGACGACCACCTTTGACAACCTTTGACACCCGATTGACCTTGATGGTGCGCTCTTCATACTGCTGCTCTGCCATCTAGAACTCCAGTCCAGCTTCGCGGGCCGCCTCGGCGAGCGCGGCAACCCTTCCGTGGTATCTCGAGGATCCCCGGTCAAATACCACCGTTGAAACCCCCCTGTCCTTGGCGCGCGCTGCAACCAATCGACCAACCTCGGCCGCGGCGGCAATGTTGCCGGTCGACCCGGCACGCATCGAGGCCTCGACCGTCGATGCGGACGCGATCGTGTGGCCCGCGACGTCGTCGATCACCTGAGCAACCATGTGCCTGTTCGACCGGAATACGGCAAGACGCGGACGCTGTGGTGTGCCAGACACCTTGGTGCGCACCCGTGCGTGGCGACGCTGGCGCAGTTTGTGGGTACGTGACTCTTGCGACATGAATTACTTGCCAGCCTTTCCCGCTTTGCGCAACACGACTTCGTTGACATAGCGCACGCCCTTGCCCTTGTAGGGTTCGGGTTTGCGCAGTTTGCGAATATCCGCCGCGACCTGTCCGACCTTCTCTTTGTCAATGCCACGCACCGTGATGCGCGTCGGGGTAGGGACTTCGAAGGTAATGCCCTCGGGTGCATTCACCACGATCGTGTGTGAAAAACCGAGCGCAAGCTCGAGCTGTCGATCTCCTTTTGGCACCGCACGATATCCAACTCCGATGATCTCGAGTTCTTTCGAGAAACCTTCGGTCACGCCGGTCACCATGTTGGCAATCAGCGTGCGGGTCAAGCCATGGAGCGCGCGACTCTCACGCTCGTCGTCTGGACGCTCAACGACGACGGTCGAAGTCGCGCTATCACTTCGAACCATGACGCGCTCGGGCAGGGTGCGCTCGAGTGCGCCCCTGGGTCCTTTCACGGTGACGTGACGATCCAAAAGATCGAACTCGACGCCCGTGGGGAGAGAGATGGGGTTACGACCAACACGAGACATTATTTCGCCTCCCAGGTCGCGCCCGAAACCGTGCTACCAGACATAACAGAGCACCTCGCCACCGACCTTGTTCTTTCGGGCCTCGCGGTCGGTCATCAGCCCCCGACTCGTCGAGAGGACCGCGACCCCCATGCCACCAAGCACTCGCGGCAAACGGTCGGCGCGCGCATAGACGCGCAGCCCCGGCGTCGAAACCCGCTTGATACCCGAGATCGCACGGTTGCGGTCGACCGAGTACTTCATCTGGATCTCGAGCACCGCGCCCGGATGGTCAGGCAGGGTTGTCATCGAGAAACCGGAGATGTACCCCTCTCGCTCCAAAATTGTTGCCAGAGAGGTCTTCAATTTCGATCCGGGCATCTTGACGGTGTCGTGCATTGCCACGTTGGCGTTGCGTAGACGGGTGAGCATATCCGCGATGGGATCAGTCATTGTCATAGTTCGATCCCTCCTTACCAGCTTGCCTTGGTAACGCCGGGAATCTCACCGGCGTGTACGAGTTCACGGAGACAGATTCGGCACAGGCCGAACTTTCGGAAAACAGCACGCGGACGTCCGCAACGACGACACCGGGTATAACCGCGTACCTTGTACTTCGGCGTACGCTGCTGCTTTTGAATGAGAGCTTTCTTGGCCACTGTCTCTACCCCTCGCGCCTAAACGGGAAGCCGAAGGCATCAAGAAAAATCTTGCCCTCGGCATCGTTTCTCGCCGTCGTCACAATTGTGATGTCCATACCGCGTGTCGCATCAACCTTGTCGTACTCAATTTCGGGAAAGATGAGCTGCTCGGTGACACCGAACGTGTAGTTCCCATGACCGTCAAATGACCTTGGAGAAAGTCCGCGAAAGTCACGGATTCTCGGAATGGCGATCGAGATCAAACGATCGAAGAACTCCCACATCCGATCCCCGCGGAGCGTCACCATGGTGCCGATCGCGTTTCCCTCTCGGAGCTTGAAGCCTGCAACGGACTTGCGAGCGGTGGTTACCACCGGCTTCTGGCCCGTGATGATCCCAAGATCGCGCACTGCGCCCTCGAGCAACGACTGCTGCTGGGTGGCGCGTCCCACCCCGATGTTGATCACAATCTTGGTGAGGTTGGGGACCTCCATGATGTTGTCAAGTCCGAGGCTCTCCTTGAGCTGGGCCCGGACCTCGCTCTCGTAACGCGCCTTGAGGCGCGGTCGAGCTGATGTCGCTGCGCTGGTCACAGGTCACCTCCGCACTTTGCACAGACGCGACGCTTCCCGCCTGCACCATCAAATTCATATCGGACTCGCGTTGGACCATCTTTCGAGCAGATCAGTGCGACGTTTGCCACAGGAAGCGGCATATCCTTGTCGATGATGCCGCCCTGCATGGTTGCGCCTTGCGCGCGGGTGTGGCGCTTTGCGATATTCACTCCGGCGACGAGCACCTTGTTTGCCTTGGGAAACACACGGGTTACCTCTCCGGTCTTCCCACGGTCCTTTCCCGTCAGGACCTGGACGCGGTCTCCCTTGCGGACCTTCACTCAGATCACCTCCGGGGCAAGACTGACGATACGCATGAATCGCTTGTCACGAAGCTCGCGACCGACCGGACCAAAGATGCGCGTCCCACGCGGCTGGAGCTGTTCGTTGATCAAGACTGCGGCATTCTCGTCGAATCGGATATAGCTTCCGTCGGAACGGCGCTTCTCCTTTTTCGTACGGACGACAACGCAGCGTACGACATCTCCCTTTTTCACCGCTGCACCGGGGGCGGCGTCCTTGACCGTAGCGATAAAGACATCACCGATGCTTGCGTAGCGACGACGGGATCCGCCGAGCACCTTGATGCACAAAACCTCTTTCGCGCCCGAATTGTCTGCGACTTTGAGACGTGACTCCTGCTGGATCATCGCGCACGCTCGATGATCTCAACGAGGCGCCAGCGCTTCAGCTTCGAAAACGGACGGGTCTCCTGAACGCGCACCCGGTCACCAATTGCAGCCTGGTTCTCTTCATCGTGGACGTAGAGCCGCTTCGTGCGCTGCACCGTCTTTGAATAGCGCGCATGGCGCACGCGATCGACGACAGCGACGACCGCCGTCTTGTTCATGCCATTGGAGACGACGGTACCCTCTCGTACCTTGCGTCCATTGTGACGCTCCGCTGGCACTACAGCCTCTGCGCTGTCGGCCATTACTCCTCCTCCGTTGCCTTCGCCGGTGAACGGCGGGCGTTCTTCACGGCCCCGATGGGCCTGTCAATGTGTGCTGCCTCGTGCAAAAGCGTCAGCAAGCGCGCAATCTCGCGACGAACCACGGTGATGCGGGTGATGTTGTCGAGACGGCCAGTGGCGAGTTGAAAACGGAGGTTGAAGAGCTCCTTGCGCGCCTCTTCGAGGCGCTGGTTCAACTCGGGAAGGTCATGTTCGCGAAGTGCATGGGCCTTGGTCATCAGCTCTGTCCCTCCCCTGTGCCCATCCCATGACGGACCACAAAGCGCGCCTTCATGGGTAGCTTCTGGATCGCTCGGTCCATTGCCGAACGGGCAAGTGCCTCGTCAACACCGGAGAGCTCGAAGAGGATGCGGCCAGGCTTTACCACGGCAACCCAGTGCTCCGGGTTTCCCTTGCCAGAGCCCATTCTCGTCTCGGCGGGCTTTTGCGTGACAGGCTTGTCCGGGAAGACCCGGATCCACACCTTGCCACCACGGCGTACGTGACGGGTCATCGCGATACGGGCGGCCTCGATCTGACGGGCGGTCACCCAGGCAGGCTCAAGCGCCTGGATCCCGTAGTCACCAAAATCAATGGTCTCGCCACCCTTTGCCGCGCCCGTCATTCGCCCGCGATGCTGCTTGCGGTGCTTGACCTTCTTTGGCATCAGCACCTCAATCCACATCCTTTCGGAAGTGCGGAGCTTCGTGATGCTGGTCGCTCGTGCGACGCTCGATCTCTTCCTCTTCGCTGAGCAACTTCTCGAGTGCATCATCAACCGGAGGTGTTACGGGAAGGAGCGGCTCGTTCGCGAGTAGCTCGTCATTGTCACCGATTGTCGCAGCAAGCGCAGCGGAGTCAATCGAGCTACCGGGCTCCCCGAGCCCGGGACGCCGCCGGCCACCACCGGCCGAGATGATGCGACGCGGGCGCGGCTCACCAGAGGTCTCGCCGACGGCCATCGCAGCCTCGCGGCCGATCTTCTCCTCCGTACTGACCTTGTAGGGCAAGATATCGCCCTTATAGATCCAGACCTTGATCCCGACACGTCCTGTCGAGGTCCTCGCCTCGCGAAATCCATAGTCGATGTCTGCGCGGAGCGTGTGCAATGGAACGCGGCCCTCACGGTAGGACTCGCGCCTCGCCATCTCGGATCCACCAAGTCGTCCCGAGCACTGCACGCGCACACCGAGCGCTCCCGCCTTTTGTACCGTCTGGATCGCGCGCTTCATCGCCCGACGAAAGCTGATGCGTCGGGCAAGCTGATCGGCGATTCCCTGCGCAATGAGCGCCGCATCGAGCTCGGGCTGCTTGATCTCCTGGATATTGAGCTGAATGTTTGCGTTCTTTGTAAGACGCGCAAGATATCGCCGCAGACGGTCGGCCTCGGCGCCTCGGCGACCGATGACGATGCCCGGACGCGCGGTGTGCACGTCGACACGCAGGCGGTCACGGGTTCGTTCGATCTCGATGCGACTCACGGCGGCAGCTTCAAGCTGGCCCATCAGGTAGTCGCGAATCTTCCAGTCCTCGATCACGGTGTCTTGGTAGTTGCGGTCCTCGAACCAGCGCGACTTCCAGTCAGTCGTGATCCCGAGACGGAACCCATACGGGTTTACCTTCTGGCCCATCAGTTGCTCTCTTCCTCGGGCGAGATCTCACCTGTAGCGGCCTCTGGGCTCTCACCCTTGACCTGTTCAACACCATCGTTGACTATCTCATCGTCCTGAACGTCCTGAACGTCCTGATCGTCGCCCACCGCCTCCACGTCGGGAACATCGGTCGGCTCGATCTCACCTGAATCTTCGGTCTGACCATCGGGTTGCACCGATGTCTCGTCAAAGGCCGAGCTGGCCTCACCCTCATTGATCGTCTCCTGTGATCGCTTGCGACCACGACGGGCGCCCGCAACTCGACGGGCGCGCATCTCCGCGGCATTTGCCGCCGCCCGCGCCCTACGGCGGAGGATCTGCTCATCGGGCATCCTCGTCAGGATGAGCGTGATATGACACGAACGCTTGCGGATGCGCGTCGCGCGCCCTCGTGCACGCGGTCGCCAGCGCTTGAGGGTTGCGCCCTCATCTGCAAAGGCAGTCGCGATATACATCTCGGAAGAGTCGAGGCCGTCGTTGTGCTCGGCGTTTGCCGCGGCACTCTTTAACAGCTTGAGGACGACTGGGGCAGCCGCTCGCTCGGTGTGCTCGAGCACCTCCGCGGCGCGCACGCAGTCCATGCCGCGTACAAGGTCGAGCACCTCGCGAACCTTATAACTCGACATGTTGCAGTGCCGTAGCACGGCGCGAGTCCCGGGATGTTCGTTGGTCTTTGTCGACATATCAGCGCCTCGCGGTCCGCTCTTGCCCGGCATGGAAACGGAAGGTACGGGTAGGGGCGAACTCGCCAAGCTTGTGTCCGACCATCGACTCGGTGATGTACACCGGTACGTGCTTGCGACCATCATGCACCGCGATGGTGTGACCCACCATGTCGGGAATGACCGTGGAACGGCGCGACCAGGTCTTGATCACGCGCTTCTCGTTTGCCGCGTTGAGTACATCGACCTTCTTCAATAGATGGTCGTCAACGAACGGACCCTTCTTTAGACTGCGTGGCATGCGACCCTCGCTCGGCTGACTTAGCGCCGTGCGCCGCGGGTGCGGCGACGACGGACAATGAGTTGATCGGACTTCTTCTTGCGCGAACGGGTGCGGCCCTCGGGTTTGCCCCATGGCGAAACCGGGTGACGGCCACCGGATGTCTTTCCCTCGCCACCACCGAGTGGGTGATCGACCGGGTTCATTGCAACTCCACGGGACTGCGGACGGACACCCTTCCAGCGGTTCCTCCCCGCCTTTCCGATTGAGATCAGCTCCGCCTCGGCATTGCCGATCTCACCGATCGTCGCGCGACAGTCAATAGGCACCCTGCGCATTTCGGTCGAGGGGAGCCGCAGCGTTGCATACGCGCCCTCTTTGGCAACGAGCTGCACGCTCATACCTGCGGCGCGGGCCATCTTGCCGCCCCCACCGGGACGTAGCTCAACGCTGTGAATCACGGAACCGACCGGGATGTAGCGCATCGGGAGGGCATTTCCCGGGCGGATGTCTGCGCCATGACCAGACTCGAGCATGTCACCGACCGATACGCCCCGGGGAGCAAGGATGTATCGCTTCTCACCATCGAGGTAGTGCAACAGCGCGATCCGCGCGTTTCGGTTTGGGTCATATTCAATCGCCGCGACCCTGGCTGGCACGCCATCCTTGTTGCGCCAGAAATCGATAATGCGATACTGGCGCTTGTGTCCCCCACCGCGATGACGCGAGGTCTTGCGGCCATAGCTGTTGCGCCCCCCGGTCTTTGGAAGTGGGGTCACCAGCGTCCGCTCGGGACGGTCCTTGGTGATCTCGGAGAAGTCCGAAACCGACTGGAACCGACGACCGGCGCTCGTCGGCTTGCGCTTACGCACTGCCATCGTTCGCTCTCCTAGCTCTCAAAAAGTTCGATGCGGTCTTCGCCCCTGAGGCGAACGATCGCACGTTTGGTATCGGACCGACGCCCAAAGGTGGCCTGGCGGCGGTTGCGCTTGCGCTTACCCTTGCGGTTCAGCGTGTTGACACTTTCGACCCGGACACCGAAGGCTGTCTCGACCGCCTCGCGTATCTCGACCTTGGAGGCGCGCGGGTCGACCACGAACACGTAGGCACCCTGATCCATGAGGGCATAGGACTTCTCCGAAATCACGGGCTTGATCAGAACACTGCGCTCAGCCATCACGCCTCTTTCGATCCAGGCAGCGTGTGATCTGCAAAGACGACCACATCTGCATTCAACACGTCATAGGTCGTCAGTTGGTCCGCATGTGCAGTGATCACCCTGGGAAGGTTGGCAAACGACCTCTTTGCGTTGTTGTCCTCGCGCCCCACAACAACCAGAACCTTGCCATTCGCGTCGACCGCCTCAAGCAGGGCAATCGCCGTCTTGGTCCTTGGTACTTCGAAGTCGAACGACTCGACAAGACGCAACGATCCGTTGCGAGCATGATCAGAGAGCACACAGCGAAGCGCCTGCTGGATCATCTTGCGCGGCGTCTTTTGCTCGTAGGAGCGGGGCTTGGGTCCGAGTGCGATTCCACCGCCGGTGTAGTGGGGCGCGCTGATCGTGCCCTGGCGGGCGTTGCCGGTACCCTTCTGGCGATAGGGCTTTGCACCGCCTCCGGAGACCTCGGACCGGGTCTTCGTGCTCTGGGTGCCCGCACGGATTCCGGCGAGATAGGCCGTGACGACCTGGTGAACGAGGGGAACATTGACCGCGACGGAAAAGATCGCCGGGTCAAGAGTCACCTTGTCGAGCACCTCTCCGGTGAGCGAACGGCGCTCCAGTTCGATCGGAGCAAGCGCGGTATCGGTCGTTGTCATGACCTGCCTCCCTTGATCGCGCCGCGAATCACCACAAGTCCTCCGCGAGGGCCTGGAACCGCACCCTTGACGAGGATGATCTCACGCTCGGGATCTGCGCTGACGACCTCGAGGTTGAGCGTTGTCACGCGTTCGTGTCCCATGTGACCTGCCATCTTCGTACCCTTGAACACGCGCGCCGGCGTAGCGCAGGCGCCGATTGAGCCGGGAGCGCGGTGGTGCTTGTGGTTACCGTGCGAGGCGCCCTGCCCGGAGAAGTTGTGCCGCTTCATTCCGCCGGCGAAGCCCTTGCCCTTCGAGATCGCCGTCACATCGACCAACTCTCCGGCCTGCAGAAGACTCGCGTCGATCTCCTGACCGACGCTGTACTCACTGGTGTCATCGACGCGCAGCTCGATCAGGCGGTGGCCGGGCTCAACCGAGTGGGCCGCAAAGTGACCCTGGGCTGGCCTGGTCAGCTTCGCCGCCCGGCGCAGGCCATAGGTCACCTGGAGCGCGGAGTATCCCTCGCGCTCTGGCGTCTTGACCTGTACCACGCGTATCGGCGACACCTTGACCACAGTCACTGGTATGGCACGGTGTTGCGCGTCAAACACCTGGGTCATGCCGACCTTCTCGCCGACGATCGCCTTGGTTGCCATCGTGTGCTCGTCTCTTTCGTCATCGAACGATTGCTCCGGATGTGACCAGCCCGCATCAGCCAGCAGGTCGTGGAACCGCTGTGCGAATCACAGGTCCCGTACTCATAGCTACGCTCCGCTCGGAGATCCGGGCGGAGCGCACGTGCGTTTGCCGAGTGGTCCCCCAAAAACTGGGGCACGCCCGGACGTCGTGCTGATCGTGTTCTGTCCAGTAGGACAGGGATAGAACTATAGCACGGGCAAAACATCCCCTTCGGGGGCCGCCTCACCCGCAGGCTAAGCGGTCTGGATCTTGATCTCGATGTCTACGCCCGCCGGGAGATCGATCCGCTGGAGTGAATCAACCGTCTTTGGGGTGTGGTCGATGATGTCCACGAGACGCTTGTGGATGCGCATCTCGAAGTGCTCACGCGAGTCCTTGTGCTTATGTGGCGACCGGATCACCGTGTAACGGTGCCTCTCGGTCGGAAGTGGGATCGGCCCACGAATCGTCGCCTGAGTGCGCAGCACCGTCTCGACGATCTTTTTCGTCGACTGGTCTACGACTTCGTGGTCATAGGCCTTCAGGCGGATGCGAATTCGCTGACCTGCCATGAATCGATACCTACTTCAGGATCTTTGTGACGCGACCGGCACCGACGGTGCGGCCACCCTCGCGGATTGCAAAGCGAAGGCCCTCGTCCATGGCAATCGGCTTGCCGAGCTCGACGGTCATTGCGGTGTTGTCACCGGGCATGACCATCTCCGTGCCAGCCGCTAGTTCAATCGTCCCGGTGACATCGGTCGTCCGGAAGTAGAACTGCGGGCGGTAGTTGGAGAAGAACGGCTTGTGGCGGCCGCCCTCTGCCTTGGTCAAGACGTAGACATTTGCCTCGAAGCTGGTGTGCGGCGTGATCGATCCGGGCTTGCAAAGCACCTGCCCGCGCTCGACGTCCTCCTTCTTCGTGCCACGCAACAGCACGCCGACGTTGTCTCCCGCCCGGCCCGAGTCCAAAAGCTTGCGGAACATCTCGATACCAGTCACGACGGTCTTTTGCGTCGCCCGGAGCCCGACGATCTCGACCTCGTCACCGACTTTGACGACGCCCTGCTCGATACGGCCGGTCACGACTGTCCCGCGACCGGTGATGGTCATGACATCTTCGACCGACATCAAGAATGGGCGCTCGATCTCACGGGTCGGCTCGGGGATGAACTCGTCGACCGCATCCATGAGCTGCAAGAGCCCCTCGGCAGCCGTGGCGTCACCTTCGAGCGCCTTGAGCGCCGAGACACGGACGATCGGGATGTCATCGCCGGGAAAGTCATACTCATTGAGCAGTTCGCGAACCTCGAGCTCGACGAGGTCGAGAAGCTCTTCGTCATCGACGACGTCTGCCTTGTTCAGGGCAACAACGATCGAGGGAACACCGACCTGGCGCGCAAGGAGCACATGCTCGCGCGTCTGTGGCATCGGGCCGTCCGCCGCGGAGACAACGAGGATCGCTCCGTCAACCTGGGCCGCACCGGTAATCATGTTCTTGATGTAGTCCGCGTGGCCCGGCATGTCGACGTGCGCGTAATGGCGCTTATCGGTCTCGTACTCGACGTGGGCGATGGAGATGGTTATTCCACGGGCCTTCTCTTCAGGAGCCTTGTCGATCTGATCGAACGCAGTAAAGGCTGTGTTCGGATTCTTGTCATGCAGCACCTTGGTGATCGCTGCGGTTAGGGTCGTCTTTCCGTGGTCGATGTGCCCCATCGTGCCCACGTTGACGTGTGGCTTCGTCCGCTCAAACTTCTGCTTGGCCATTGGCGCCGCTTGCTCCGTCTTATCTGGGCAGAGCCGCGAAGACCCTGCCGTGCCCGAATTGAATTGGTAATCGTAGTGCCTAAATCGGTGTCGTTGCACCGGGCGACCTCACCGACAGAGTCTCTACGATCCTCTGCCAACGGGGCCTCGCTCCTGCCGTGTGTCCCTACTCCCCCGTTGCCCGGGCAACAATCTCCCGGGCTATTGAGTCTGGAACCTCCTGATAGGAGTTGAACTGCATCGTGTAGGTTGCCCGACCCTGGGTCCGCGACCTGAGATCTGTAGCGTAGCCGAACATATCGGACAGCGGTACCTGTGCCCGGATGACCTGGCTCGAGCCCCGCTGTTCCATACCCTCGACCCGTCCACGCCGGGCAGAGAGATCACCGATGACGTCACCCATGTAGTCCTCCGGGGTCACGACCTCGACAGACATAATCGGCTCGAGCAGCACCGGCCGGGCCATGCGGGCCGCCTTCTTGAAGGCCATTGATCCCGCGATCTTGAACGCCATCTCGGAGGAGTCGACGTCGTGGTACGAGCCATAGGTGAGGATCGCGCGTATGTCGACCATCGCATAGCCCGCGAGGACGCCGGACTCCATTGCCTCGGAGATGCCGTTGTTGACCGCAGGAATGTACTCGCGAGGGATCACGCCACCACTGATCTTGTCGACGAAGTCGTATCCACCGCCCGGCCCGGTCGGCTCGAGGGTGATGACGACATGACCGTACTGTCCATGGCCACCGGTCTGGCGGACGAACTTCTCTTCGACCTTTTCAACCTTGTCACGGATTGTCTCGCGATAGGCGACCTGAGGCTTGCCGACGTGGGCATCGACCTTGAACTCGCGCAACATCCGGTCGACGAGGACCTCGAGGTGGAGCTCTCCCATGCCCGAGATCACGGTCTGACCTGTCTCTTCGTCGGTCCGTACCCGGAATGTCGGGTCTTCCTCGGAGAGCGCGAACAGGGCCTTGCCAAGTTTGTCCTGGTCGGCCTTCGTCTTGGGTTCGACCGCAACGTGGATGACCGGCTCGGGAAAGACGAGTGTCTCGAGGACGACCGGCTTGGACGGGTCACACAGTGTGTCACCGGTTGTCGTGTTCTTCAGGCCGACCACGGCGATGATATCCCCAGCGTACGCGACCTCCTTGTCCTCTTGCTTCGAGGCGTGCATCTGGAGGATCCGGCCAATCCGCTCGCGCTTGTCCTTCGTGGAGTTGAGGAGCGCGGCGCCCTTCTCGAGCGTTCCTGAATAGACGCGCAGGTAGGTGAGCTTCCCGACAAAAGGGTCGGACATGATCTTGAACGCAAGCGCAGCGAACGGCTGGTCGTCTTTTGGTTCCCGCAAGATCTCGCCCTCGCCGCGAAGCGGTGTTCCCTTCGTCGCGGGAATGTCGGCCGGACTCGGCAGGTAATCGACGACTGCGTCCAGCATCGGCTGGACGCCCTTGTTCTTGAAGGCTGACCCGCACAGAATCGGGACCGCATGGTTCGCGATGGTCACCCGACGGAGCGCGGCGCTGATGTTGTCTGGCGCGATCTCCTCCTCATTGAGGTACCTCTCGAGGAGTTCGTCATCAAACTGGGTGAGGACGTCGATGAGCGCAGTGTGGGCCTCGCTCGCCGACCCGAGAAGGTCTGCCGGGATCTCCTCCTCGGAGAACTTCTCGCCCATGCCCTCGCCATCGGCCCAGACGAGCGCCTTCATCTTCACGAGGTCGATGACGCCGACAAAGTTTCCCTCGGCACCGATGGGAAGCTGGGTCACGGCAGGAATGGCGTCAAGGCGGTCCCTGATCATCTCGACGGTGCGCTCGAAGTTCGCCCCGGTTCGATCCATCTTGTTGACAAAACAGAAACGCGGCACATGGTACTTGTTCGCCTGACGCCAAACCGTCTCGGTCTGGGGTTCCACGCCCGCCACCGCATCGAATACCGCGACCGCGCCGTCAAGGACGCGTAGCGACCGTTCGACCTCGACGGTGAAGTCGACATGTCCCGGGGTATCGATGATGTTGATGATGCAGTCGCGCCAGCGACATGTCGTCGCGGCAGAGGTAATCGTGATGCCGCGCTCTTGCTCTTGGACCATCCAGTCCATCGTTGCTGCGCCTTCGTGCACCTCACCGATCTTGTAATTGCGACCGGTGTAGAACAAGATGCGCTCGGTCGTCGTCGTCTTGCCCGCGTCGATGTGTGCCATGATCCCGATGTTTCGGGTCTTTGCGATCGGAAATTCGCGTCCTCGGACTTCTGCCATAGCTCTCTTGTTTTCCTATTGTTGTTCGTCTTGTTATTCGTCGTGACGGTATCTCAACGCGCAACATGATCGAAGACGTTTGGGACTCCCAGCAAGCAACTTGCCGGTTGGGTAAGGGTGGTGCGCCGTACCTACCAGCGGTAGTGCGCGAACGCCTTGTTCGATTCCGCCATCTTCTGCAGATCTTCTTTGCGCTTGACCGCGGCGCCAATCCCATTCGCGGCATCGAGGATCTCGTTCGCGAGGCGAAGCGCCATCGTACGCTCGCGTCTTTGCTGCGAGTACGTTGCGAGCCAGCGGATCGAGAGTGTCGTCGCTCTGCGAGGGCGCACCTCGACGGGAACCTGGTAGGTCGCTCCACCGACACGGCGACTCCGCACCTCAAGCTCTGGGCGGGTGTTGTCAAGCGCACGCTTGAGCGTCGCAATCGCCTCGCCATTGGTCTTCTCTCCAACGACCTCGAGCGCGTCGTAGACGATCCGCTCGGCAAGGCTCTTCTTGCCACGAGAGAGGATGCGGTTGATCAGCTGGGTGACAAGAACCGAACGATGTACGGGGTCCGGGAGAAGTTCCCTGCGTGGACCGAGACCTTTGCGGGGCATTAGCCCTCCTTCTTCGCGCCGTAGCGGCTGCGTGCCTGGGCGCGGTCACGCACGCCCGAGGTGTCAAGCGAACCACGGACGATCTTGTAGCGGACGCCGGGAAGGTCCTTCACACGGCCGCCACGGACCAGGACAATCGAATGCTCCTGCAGGTTGTGACCGACGCCGGGAATGTAGGCCGTGATCTCCACGCCACTCGTGAGACGAACACGGGCGACCTTGCGAAGCGCCGAGTTCGGCTTCTTCGGTGTCGTTGTGTAGACGCGCGTACAGACGCCGCGACGCTGTGGGGCGCCTTTGAGCGCCGGCGTCTTGGACTTCGTCCTCTTTGACGAACGTCCCTTGCGGACGAGCTGTGCAATTGTGGGCACGCGAAACCTCTTCTAGAGCAACGTCGGGAACCGTAGTCACTGTACTTCCAGCGCGAACACGGCTCATAGATACTAGGGGCGAGTACAGGTACCCGGCAAGGCACCAACAACTGCGCCCTGAACTGACTTATCATACCCGACCTCAAGAGGACCGGAAACGCAGCGTTGCACCGCTCTTGCGCCATCGCTCCCGGATCCCTCCCGGGCGGTCGGGCGGGACCGAACCTCCCCGTGCCAAGAGTCGAGTTTGACTAGGGACCGGGCCAGACGAGCGAGGTTCCACGGTAGAGACTCGCGGCGAGCGTGGTGTCCTCGACCCTACTGAGCGGGGGGGCATGGGCGATCAACCGATAGGCAACGACCGCTTTGGCCTCCGGGCGCCATTCGGCGGCAGTTTCGACGCCGATGCCGGTTTTCGCAAGCCTATGGTTTCGAATCAGCGTCGCCTCGAGCCTCCACTCGGCGAGCGAGTGGGTCAAGGATCCGGGAAATCCTGCTGATGTAGCGACCTTTTGTTCCATCGTCACGCAGGTCGACTCGTGTGCAAGACAGAAATCCAGCGCGTGCAACTCTGCACGGAGGAAATCTGCCACCGTCGACCGATGCTTTTTCAAGAAGGTGCCATTGACAACTTGCACATTGAAGGTGCCTTTGACGCCGAATTGGCCGGGAGTCCACTCGCGAAATGCCGTTCCCTGTCGATACCCAGCCGCTTCAAGCGTCAGGGGCTCGTTCGACTGATAGGCCTGCAGGGCGGAGAACCCGGGTGACCTAGCGAACAGTACGGTCGGATCGTACGAGGTGTCGTTTACCTCGTGGATGAGCGAAAGGTTCGCGCCTGATCTCTTCAGCATCTCCGAGAGCACGACCGGAAAGACCGTGTGGTAAGCGAGCAACTTGCCCGCCAACTGCGGAAGCCGGGTGATCGATGGACGCGTCAGCAGGGCATAGTCCGACGCGTCGGCCATCGTTGCGATCGCAACGAGGTTTGCCCCGTTGGCCGTCTCCATCAGAGCATCGGCAGCACTTCCCTCACCGGTGATTGTCCCCTTCCCCGCACCGACGAGCTCGTAGGGCGAGAGCGAGTACGACGGCACCTCGATATTGACGGCGATGCACAACTGCGAGAAGTATCCGAGCGCCTTTGCGTCTACCACATCGATGATGCCCGCAGAGGCGTCATAGAGGAACGGTGAGACAAAGGTCATCGGCCCCGCGGCGCGATTCTCCGCACATCGCTGGTGAGTGACGATTGGCGCCGTCGAACTCTTCAGCGGACCGGCCAGCGCACCTGAGAGGCCGACGCCGGTAAGGCAGGTCATTACACTGATTGACGCAACGCTAAGTGCTCGCAGCGGTGAAAGGTGAGTCACAGGACTCCTTCGGGACAGACACCCTCTCGGGTGGAGAAAAGTGGAAATGCGCTAGTTGAAGTTAGCTGCTCGAGCGCTTAGTGCGGACGCTCTGGGCGACTCCAGCGCAAGAGGCGACGCTCGCCGAAAATGACGACACTACTCGAGAGCACGCCAATCACCGCAAGACAGACAACGCTCGCGTAAACCACAGGGAGATCTCCAAACTGCTGATAGGCAATCTCAATCGTCGCGCCCAGCCCGCGCGAGTTGCCAGAGGTGGTGAACTCTGCAACAACGGCGCCGACGAGCGAGAGGGGCACGCCGATCCTCGCCGCGGCAAAAAGATAGGGAAGCGACGACGGAAGACGCAGCCGCCAGAGGATCTCGGGCTTGGAGGCATTGAGCGTGAGGAAAAAATCGAGCACATCAGGGTCAACTGAGCGCAATCCGACGAACGAGTTCACAAGAAACGGGAAGAACACGATGATTGCGGTGACAATGTAACGGGGCATCATTGAGAAACCGAACAAAAGAAGCAGCCCCGGCGCAAAACTCACGACCGGAGTTACATTCAAGACGACCGCGAGTGGCATCAGCGCGCGCTCGACGACGCGCACGTGGGTCATGAATACCGCCAGCCAGAAGGCCACCAATGCACTTGTGACGAGCCCGACAGCCATCTCGTCGATCGTCCAGAGAGAGTTCGACACGAAACGACCAGGCTCGTCGACAAGCGCGCGCCAGATCGCACCGAGTGGTGGAATCGCCTGTGGATTGTGAGCGGCCAGCGCCTGCCACGCGACGAGCAGCACCGCGAAGGCGACGAGCGGAGGCATCAGGTACTGGAGCGTCCGGATGACCGACGGGCGTCGAGTTGTCGATGAACCGCGCTGTGTGGCGCTAAACATCGCGAATCGCCTCGGTCGAGCGCAGCGACAGTCGGACCCTGCGCTCGAATTCGTGGAAGGCGGGCGTGATCTCGACAAGATTGTCCCGCGGACGATCGAGGTCGATCTCGATCACCTCTCTGATCTCGCCCGGAGAGGGACTCATCACCACGACCTCGTCCGAGAGCAGCACAGCCTCGGAGACTGAATGGGTCACGAAGACCACGGTCGTCCGGTTGTTCTGCCAGAGCGTGAGCAGTTCGTGACGGAGCACCTCGCTCGTCATCTCGTCGAGCGACGAGAAAGGCTCATCCATCAACAGCACCGCCGGCGCGAGGGCAAAGACGCGCGCGATCGCGACGCGCTGGCGCATGCCACCAGAGAGCTCCGCAGGGCGGCGGTTGAGGACGTCGCCGAGACCGAACGCGCGCAGGATCTCCTCGGGATCGCGGTCGCCCTCGCGTGCCGCGATATTTCGTCCGATCTGCAATGGGAGCCGCACATTGTCGAGCACACTCCGCCATGGCAGGAGGGCGAGTGACTGGGGGACATATCCGATGTGCTTGTTCTCGCGCGCCCGGTCCACGCTCTCGCCAAAGATCGACACGGATCCGCTGTCTTGGTGTTCAAGTCCGGCAAGGATCCGGAGAAGCGTCGATTTGCCACAGCCACTCGGACCGATGATCGTGACGAAACTCCCTGGGGCAACCGTGAGCGAGATATCGCGCAGCGCGGGGGGACCCGACCCGTCGTAGGCCTTCGTAACACGGTTGACCACCAGACCACTCGGAGAACGAGAGAGGTCGCTTAACGCGAGGTTGTGCGCGCGTTCAACCACGGCGATCACCCACCCCTCTGTCTGATCCCGCCCCGATCGGTGCATTCACGCAACTACCCCGGGCATTCGCCCGGGGTAGTCCACACCTCACGATGGTCATAGCCTGCTCATCGAGAGCACCGTACCTAGATGGCGTCTTCGCCGGGCACCTCTTCTGATGCTCCGAAAAACTGCTCGTCCTCGCTCAACGATGACTCCGCTTCCTCAATTCCAATCAGCGGATCGAACGATGCAGCTCCAGAGAAGGAACGGTAGAGCGCGAAGGGATCCCCTCCGTCCTGCTCACCTCCGACACCGGTGATGCCCGCTCCATCGACATTCCTCAACCATGCGGCGAGGTCATCCGCTCCGGGATCGGCGAGATCAGATGACCAGAAGGTCATCCGCTCGGCATCTGGAGTATCGACAGAAATCTCGCGATACCTCTCGAGGCCCGATCCTGCCGGGATCAGCTTGCCGATGATGATGTTCTCCTTGAGGCCATAGAGCCGGTCGGACTTGCCCTCGATGGCCGCCTCGGTAAGCACCCGGGTGGTCTCTTGGAAGGAGGCCGCGCTCAGCCACGAGTCCGTCGCGAGCGATGCCTTGGTGATTCCCATGAGTTCCGGACGACCCTCTGCGGGACGCCTGGATTCCTGGACAAGCTCGCGGTTGATGAGTGCGTAGTGCTGGGAGTCGACGCGCTCGCCGGGCAAGAACGAGGAGTCGCCGGATTCAGCGACAAGTACTCGGCGGAGCATCTGGCGGACGATGAGTTCGATGTGCTTGTCGTGAATCGATACGCCCTGATCACGGTAGACCTTCTGAACCTCTTCCACGAGATACTGCTGGGTCTCGCGGATGCCCTTGATCTCAAGCAGTTCCTTGGGGTCCTTTGGCCCTTCGACGAGAGCATCGCCGGCCTGGATCTCCTGACCGTCGATGACTTCCAGGTGGGCACGGACCGAGACGTTGGCGATCTCTTCGGTGCCGTCATCGGCGACAATCGTGATCCGCCTTCCGGTCTCGTCGTCGTCCACCCGCACGACGCCAGAGGTGCGCGAGAGGATCGCGGCGCCCTTTGGCGTGCGCGCCTCAAACAGTTCAACGACCCTCGGAAGGCCATGGGTGATGTCCTCACCGATGACTCCACCGGTGTGGAAGGTACGCATGGTGAGCTGGGTTCCCGGCTCACCGATCGACTGTGCGGCGATGACGCCGACCGCCTCGCCAAGCTCGATGAGCCGACCCGTCGCGAGGGACTTGCCGTAGCAGGAGATGCAGATCCCCTGCTTTGCCTCGCAGGTCAGAACCGAACGCACGCGGATGCGGTCGATCGTGGGATCGTTCGCAAGTCGCTCGACGTCGGTGTCTTCGAGCATCAGGCCAGCTTCGAGTACCGAACCATCCTCGAGCCCGACAGAATCGACGAGAAGTCGCCCATAGGCGCGCGTCTCGAGATAGCTCCGTTTGCCGGAACTGTCCGGAACAACACCCTCGATCCAGATACCACGCGTGCTTCCGCAATCGAACTCGCGGACGATGAGCTCCTGTGCGACGTCGACGAGTCGACGTGTCAGATAGCCCGAGTCCGCGGTCCGCAGCGCAGTGTCCGCGAGTCCCTTGCGGGCGCCGTGGGTCGAGATGAAGTACTCGAGCACCGAGAGACCCTCTCGGAACGAGGAGATGATCGGACGGGGGATCATCTCACCACGTGGGTTCGAGACCAGACCCTTCATGCCGGCGATCTGACGGATCTGCTGGGCATTTCCCCTTGCACCAGAGTCCACCATCATGTCGAGCGGGTTGAATGCGACCGTTGCGAGTGTCTTCTCCATAGCCTTTCCGACCTCGGAGTTCGCCGCGGTCCAGATCTCGATCTCTTTCTGGCGGCGCTCGTCGTCGGTGATGATGCCGCGCTTGAACTGCGCCTCGGCCTTTTCGGCCTCCTTCTCGTATCGGTCAAGGATGCTGCGCTTCTCCGGAGGAGTCACGACATCGTTGATCGAAATTGAGAGTCCGGACTGTGCGCCGTAGCGGAAACCGAGTGACTTGATCTTGTCAAGACTCTCACCGACGATTGCCTTGGTGTAGTTCGCCGCGAGCTGCTCGACGATCGATCCGATCGAGGTGGCGTGACGACCGATGATGTCGTTCACATAGCCAAAGTCCTCGGGGAGCGCGGCGTTGAAGAACATACGACCGGGAGTCGTGATGATCTCCGTCGGCTCTTCCCCAACCTCTTCACCCTCGTGACGCTTGCCATAGATCGCGAACGGGAACCCGTTCGGTCCGCGTCGCAGCGTGATCTTCGCGTGCAGATGGACATCGCCCGCCTCGTATGCGGCCTCAACCTCATAGAGGTTGCGATAGGTCTGACCCTCGCCGTTGAGGCCGACCTCTTCAAGGGTGAGGTAGTAGGCGCCAAAGACCATGTCCTGGGTTGGAACGGTGATCGGGCGACCCGTCGCTGGCGAAAGGATGTTGTTCGCACTCAGCATCAAGATGCGCGCCTCTGCCTGTGCCTCCGCGGAGAGCGGAAGATGAACCGCCATCTGGTCGCCGTCGAAGTCCGCGTTAAATGCGGTACATACCAAAGGGTGGATCTGGATTGCCTTGCCTTCGATCAAGACGGGCTCGAAGGCCTGAATTCCAAGGCGGTGAAGCGTCGGTGCTCTGTTGAGCAGCACCGGGTGCTCCTTGATGACCTCGTCGAGAACATCCCAGACCTGGGCGCGACGACGCTCGACCATGCGTTTTGCGCTCTTGATGTTCGGTGCAATCTCGACGTCGACAAGGCGCTTCATCACAAAAGGCTTGAACAGTTCAAGTGCCATCAGCTTGGGAAGTCCGCACTGGTGAAGCTTGAGCGTCGGTCCAACCACAATCACGGAACGGCCCGAATAGTCGACCCGCTTCCCAAGAAGGTTCTGGCGGAAACGACCCTGCTTGCCCTTCAACATGTCCGAAAGACTCTTCAGCGGGCGATTTCCCGGACCCGATACCGGACGGCCACGACGGCCATTGTCAAATAGCGCGTCGACCGCCTCTTGAAGCATGCGCTTCTCGTTGTTGACGATGATCTCGGGCGCTCCAAGATCCAACAGACGCTTGAGCCGGTTGTTGCGGTTGATCACGCGGCGGTACAGGTCGTTGAGGTCAGAGGTCGCGAACCGGCCACCATCGAGCTGAACCATTGGGCGAAGGTCCGGTGGGATCACCGGGACCGCGCCAAGGATCATCGCTGCAGGGTTGTTGATCCGACGACCCTCATCATCGCGACGATTGAACGCCGAAACGATGCGAAGTCGCTTGATCGCCTTCTGCTTGCGCTGGGCTGAGAGTGGGCGACGACCCTCCTCGGGATCGATCGCCACGCGAAGCTTGATCTCCTCCTCGTCGAGATCAATCCGGTCGATCAACTTCGCGATTGCCTCGGCTCCCATGCCGCCTTCGAAGTAGTCGCCGTAGCGCACCGACAGTTCTCGCCAGAGCAGCTCGTCTTCCATGATCTGGCGGGCGAAGAGATTGCGGAGTTCGTCAAGCGCGCGCTGAGCCATCGTGATCTCGGTCGCAGACCGGTCACGCACTGCGGTGATCTCGCGCTCGCGCGTCTTTTGCAGCGCGCGGATTTCAGACTCTTTCCTGCCCTCTTTCTCAGCCTCTTTGAGCTCCTTCTCGAGCGCATTGAGCCGTTTGTTGACCTCGTTGTCGCGCTCTTTCTCAATCAGCTTGATCTCTGCTGCGAGCTCGGTTTCGAGCGAGGGAAGATCCTGATGCAACTTCTCGGTGTCAACATGGGTAACGAGATAGGCCGCAAAGTAAATCACCTTTTCCAGCTGCTTTGCCTTGAGCTCCTCACGCGCCTCCGTGCCCATCAAGAGATAGGCAAGCCATGAACGCGTCCCGCGCAGGTACCAGATATGTACAACGGGAGCGGAAAGCTCGATATGACCCATCCGCTCTCGGCGAACCTTCGAACGCGTCACCTCGACGCCACAGCGCTCGCAGATGATGCCGCGGAAGCGAACCCGCTTGTACTTACCGCAGTAGCACTCCCAGTCCTTCGTCGGACCAAAGATCCGCTCGCAGAACAGGCCGTCCTTTTCCGGACGCAGCGTCCGATAGTTGATGGTCTCGGGCTTTTTTACCTCGCCGCGCGACCAGCTCCTGATGTCATCGGCTGTCGCAAGCCCAATTCGCAATTGATCAAACTCGTTGACGTCGAGCATTAGAAGCTCCTCTCCGCAGCACGGCGTGCGTCCTCTTCATCTGAGCCGCGCTCTGGTCGGCTGATATCGATACCGAGCTCGTCTGCTGCGCGGTAGATGTCCTCATCGAGTTCACGCATCTCGATCTCCTCACCCGAGGCAGCGAGTACTTCGACGTCAAGACAGAGCGACTGCATCTCTTTGATCAGCACCTTGAAGCTCTCGGGAATGCCGGGCTCTGGGATGTTCTCTCCTTTGACGATCGCCTCATAGACCTTGACCCGTCCGAGTACATCGTCGGACTTGACGGTCAACAGCTCCTGGAGCGCGTACGCCGCCCCATAGGCCTCAAGCGCCCAGACCTCCATCTCGCCAAAACGCTGGCCACCGAACTGGGCCTTTCCGCCGAGGGGCTGCTGGGTGATCATCGAGTACGGACCGGTTGAACGCGCGTGGATCTTGTCATCGACAAGGTGCAAGAGCTTGAGGATGTACATGTAGCCAACACTGATCGGGTTGTCATAGGC
>DATKRV010000048.1:0-12944 GCA_035532075.1 Acidimicrobiales bacterium
GCCCACCGAGTGGCTATACGCTCTCAGAATCAGAACCCAAGCGCGTGAGCTTCAATATGCACACCGGGTCTCGCGCGACAATTATCGAAACTCTGAGAACGAGGATGTCCAGTGCCTGACTTTGTACCGCATACGCGTGAAGACATGGATCGAATGCTGAAATTTCTCGGTCTCAATTCCACCGACGAGCTCTTTGCCTCCATTCCCGCAGCCATACGTCTCGCCGGTGGTCTGGACCTCGAGTCTGGGTTATCCGAGGCGGATGTGGCCGTCGAGCTTGCGACCATCGGCGCCGCGAACCTCGCGACCGGAACCGGCGGCACGGGTCTTGTCTGTTTTGCCGGCGGAGGCGCATACGACCACGAGGTCCCAGCAGTCACGCGAGCGCTCGCTGGCAGATCGGAATTTGTTACCGCATATACCCCGTACCAGCCTGAAGTCGCCCAGGGAGTCCTCGAGGCCCTGTTTGAGTATCAGACCTTCATCTCCCGGATCAGCGGACTTCCGATTTCAAATTCCTCACTCTATGACGGATCAGCCGCGCTGGTCGAGGCGGTGAATCTCGCTGTAGCGGAGACCGGGTCTTCGCGCGTCCTTGTCTCGACCGGGATCCACCCGCGTTGGCGGAGCGTCCTCGCCACGTTCGCCAAGGGAACGGGTCACCAGATCGAAGCGGTCAGGCTGATTGACGGAGTGACCGATTGGGCCTCAGTCACGGGCAACCAGGCTGGATGCGTCGTCGTCGGATATCCGAACTACGTCGGTGCCATTGAATCGCTCGCGAGCGCCCGCTCTCTCGCGGATCGACTTGGTGCCCTGCTCGTCGTCTGTCAGGATCCTGTGTCAGCGGGGCTATTGAAAAGTCCCGGGACAGGCGGTGCCGACGTCGTCGTCGGTGAGGCCCAGGCGTTTGGAACCTCGCTCTCCTTCGGGGGGCCATATCTTGGTTTTCTTGCCTGCGCTGAACGGCTCGTGCGGCGACTTCCGGGCCGTCTTGTCGGAGAAACCGTCGACCTTACCGGGAAGCGATCCTATGTGACCACGCTTCGAGCACGCGAGCAAGATATCCGGCGCGAGAGGGCGTCATCGAACGTTTGCACGAACGAAACGCTGATGGCGGTAACGGCGGCGATCCAGCTTGGATGGCTCGGTACCGCGGGAATTCGAGAGATTGCCATCGCGGGGGCGCGGGCGGCAAACTATGCCAGAAAACGGTTTGCCGAGATTCCCGAGATACAGTTTGCCACCGCGGCGCCGATGTTCCGCGAGTTCACGCTTCGCCTTCCTATTGCGGCAAGCGAGACGATAGATCTTCTTCTCGAAGAGGGTTATCTCGCCGGCATCGCGCTCAAAGAGGGATACGAGGGCACAGATCTTGAGGAGACGCTGCTGCTTGCGTTCACCGAACGCAGAACAAAAGAGGAGATCGACCATTTCGTCGCTGCCGTGCGAAAGGTGGCCGTTCGATGACTCAACCAATCCTTCGGCCTGGAGCAGGGCGCGCTTCAAGCGCTCCTTTGGTAGGTAACGAAAGTGAGCCGACGTTGTTCGAGTTCTCCTCTCCGGGGCGTCGAGCATTTTCACTGCGCACAACAGCAATTCCAGCACTTCGCGCGGATGAACTCATTCCAGCTGAACATCTCAGACCCGATGCCCTCGAATTGGCTGAGGTCTCCGAACGAGACCTTGTCGGTCATTTCACAAGGCTTGCCCATCGTCAGTACAGCGTTGATCTTGGGGCCTATCCCTTGGGGTCATGCACCATGAAGTACAACCCCAAGAGCTGCGACGAGGCGGCAGCACTCCGTTCATTTGCAAGTGTGCATCCCACAACTCCGGTGCATGCTGTTCAGGGATGGCTGCAGGTACTCGTAGAGCTTGAAGAGGCACTGTGCAAGATCACGGGTATGGCTGCCGCGACGCTACAGCCGGCAGCGGGAGCAGCCGGCGAGCTCACCGGACTGCTTTTGATGCGCGCCTACCACGAGGCGCGCGGCGACAACCGGACCCGGGTGATCATCCCCGATTCCGCTCACGGGACAAATCCGGCCTCAGTGACTCTTGGTGGATACGAGGTCACAACGGTCGGTTCCGACGGGCGCGGATTTGTCAATGTTGACCAATTGAAGGGAGCCCTTGGGCCGGACGTGGCAGGAATCATGCTGACGAATCCGAATACTCTCGGCCTGTTCGAAGAAGACATCGTCGAGGTTGCGAGACTTGTGCACGAGGTCGGCGGTCTCTTGTATTACGATGGCGCAAACCTCAATCCGATCCTTGGCGTCGTGCGACCCGGCGATATGGGCTTTGACATCGTCCACATGAACCTGCACAAGACCTTCGCGACACCTCATGGTGGAGGTGGACCGGGCGCGGGTCCAGTGGCTGTGAGCCCTCGTCTGGCGGACTACCTCCCAGGACCACGACCCGTGCGCGATAGATCAGGCTCCGTCGGATTTTCGCTCGAACTGCCACCCCATTCCATCGGTCGCGTGCATTCGTACTATGGCAACGCGTTGGTGCTGTTACGGGCTTGGACGTACATTCGGCTGAATGGCGCAGATGGTCTACGACGTGTTGCCGACATGGCAGTACTCAATGCCAACTGGCTGCGCGAGAGACTCCGGGGCGTCTACGACTTTCCATACGACCGTCCGGTCATGCACGAGTGCGTGATTTCAGTTTCCACGTTGAAGCGAACGACTGGAATGCGGGCGCTAGATGTTGCCAAACGACTCCTCGAATTTGGCTTTCACTCGCCGACGGTCTATTTCCCACTCATCGTCGACGAGGCGCTGATGATTGAACCAACCGAGACCGAGAGTCCCGAAACGATTGCGGCGCTCGCCGACGCCTTGATCGATATCGCAAGAGAGGCAGAACGCGAGCATGCACAGGGTACGCAATTGACATCGTCACACGCACCAACGTCGACTCCGGTGCAGCGCGTCGACGAGGCACGGGCAGCACGGCGGCTTGTTTCGACGTACGACGCCCGGCACTGACGCGAAACGCGCACCAAAAGCCCTGCTGCGTGCAGTTGCTTTCTGCGTCCAGCTCGCATTAAGATCTGCATCGGATATCGACCGGAGGGGATCTGTGCGCACCAGACTCAACCGACTGAGGCACACCCTTTCCCCGCCAGAATGGCGGCGCGTCGCCGGGATGTCCCTCTTTGTCCTTTTGTTGCACGTCGTTGGATGGGGACTCTTTGTCTTCGTCATCCTCCCAGCGCACTACCACCTGCTTGGAATCGGAGTCGCGGTCACCGCGTACACCCTCGGCGCCCGCCACGCATTTGATGCTGACCACATTTCCGCGATTGACAACACGACACGAAAATTCATGGCCGAGGGCAAGAGACCTCTCAGCGTGGGCTTTTGGTTTTCCCTCGGGCACTCGTCAATTGTCGTAGGACTGGGTATTGCCCTTACCCTCGCGGCGAAGGCAGTATTTTCCCAGGTAAGTCACGGAAACTCGGGTCTGGCAAGTTTTGGCGGCGTGATTGGCACGGCTGTTTCCGGGACGTTTTTGTACCTCATTGCCATCTTGAACCTCGTGATTCTGATTTCGATCTCAAAGATATTTATCGCGATGCGCAGAGGGCTCTACAGCGAAGATGAACTCGAAGAGCAACTCCAGGCACGCGGACTCATGTTCCGGATTTTTGGGAAGATGATGAAGAGCATCTCGGAGCCTTGGCACATGTACATCGTCGGTTTGTTATTCGGCCTTGGATTTGACACTGCAACCGAGATTGCGCTTCTTGCAGCTACCGCCGGTGCTGCAGAATCACGACTTCCCTGGTATGCCGTGCTTGCCCTGCCGATCCTCTTTACCGCTGGAATGAGTCTTCTCGACACGATTGACGGATCTTTTATGAACTTTGCCTATGGCTGGGCCTTTGCGCGTCCGGTTCGCAAGGTCTATTACAACATCACGATTACCGGACTTTCCGTCGCGGTCGCGATGATCATCGGCACAATTGAGATACTCGGTCTGGTCGCAAACGAGGCCCATTTCGGAGGAGCATTCTGGCGACAGATGGCGACGTTTAACATCAATATCGCTGGAATCATCATCGCCGGCATGTTTCTCTTCGTCTGGATTGTCGCACTGCTGCTGTGGCGCTTCGGGCAGATCGAGCAGCGCTGGGATCGCGCCGCGATCAGAGCACGCGAGGAACGAGCCATTGATGAGGCGCCTTTGCTCCCCGCGCATGAGACGGTCAGCAGTTTCTGAGGACCGAGAAACATGCTCCATCGAGGATCCCGTAGGGGAGAGGCGAAATGCCAAAGATCCTCTTCACTTCACTCCCTATTCGATGGGGACCGTGATCTCGCTCAAGTCTGACTGGCTGTAGTGCGACTGCATCGGCTTCTTGGGCAACAACAGAGCGAGTCCAAAGGCAACGATCGAAATCGGTATCGAGGCACGGAAAACGACGTCCAGCGCGTTCGTGTAACTGGCTGAGATCACCGCGTGAATGGGAAGTGGCAACGCCTTCATGGCCCGTGGGGTAATCGCAGATGTATTCAGGTGCCCGCTGTATCCAATTGCGACGAGGTTCCGCTTCAGGTCGCCAACGAGAACGTTGGTGAAAATCGCACCGAAGATCGCAGTGCCAAAGGAGCCTCCGATGGACCGGAAAAAGGTGATACCTGAGGTGGCGGCACCAATTTCAGTTTTGGGAACCGCGTTCTGAGTGGCGATAACCAGCACCTGAAGCACGCAACCGAGACCGATCCCGAAGAGGAACATGACTGCATAGAGAACGAGGTAGTTGGTGCGAACGTCCAGCAATGAGAAGAGTCCAAGGCCGACGGTCATCAAAGCCGTACCGACGATCGGGAATTTCCGGTAGTGGCCTGTTCTGGCAATGATCTGCCCGGACCAGACTGAGGTGCCGACTATACCGATCATCATTGGCAACAGACGGAGTCCTGAAGAGGTCGGATCGACGCCCCGCACAATCTGTAGAAAAACGGGGAGAAAGACGATCGAACCAAACATTGAAAAGCCCATGACGAAGCTGACCGCGCTCGAGACCGCAAAAGAGCGGTTGTGAAAGAGATGCAGGGAAAGAACCGGCTCGACCGCTCGGCGCTCGACGAGTGCCCAGAGAGCCGTGCAGACAACACCGCCGATTGCGAGGAGGTACATGGGTGTCGAACGCCAAGGATAGGTATTCCCGCCGAGACTCGTGAAAAGCACAAATGCCGTTGCAGCAAGCGCGATCAGTGCGGTTCCGAGATAATCGATCACATGGTGGTGCTTTGTCAGCCGTCCCGGTACAAGCAGTGCCACGGCGATGAGCGCGACAATTCCAATCGGAATATTGACATAGAAGATCCATCGCCATGAGAGGTGGGTGACAAACAGTCCGCCGAGGAGAGGGCCGACGACGCTTGCCAATCCCCACACTCCTCCGAAGACACCTTGATACTTTCCCCGTTCGCGAGGAGGGACAATATCTGCCACGATCGAAAGGCCGCCGACAAAGAGGCCTCCACTACCCAGCCCCTGAATTGCACGGTAAATAATCAGTTCGATCATCGAGTGGCTCATACCCGCAAGTACGGAACCCACAAGGAACAACAAGATGGATGCCTGAAAGAACTGTTTGCGCCCGTATTGATCGCCAAGTTTTCCCCATAAGGGAGTAGAGGCCGTGGATGCGAGGAGATAAGCGGTGACGACCCAGGAAAGATGAGAGGCTCCCCTTAGATCTGCAACGATTGTCGGCAGCGCCGTCGAGACAATCGTTTGATCGAGCGCGGCGAGAAAAACACCGAGCATAAGGGCTCCCATGATGATGTGACGGTGACGAATCGTCACATCGAGCGGTGCGACTGAAAACGACTGGAGATCGGCCTGAGAGGAGGTGGTTACCTCGTTCGACATCAATATTCCTTTCAGCTAAGGGTTGCAATCGCGTTCAACGCGTACAAGCCGAAATTACAATTTCGAAGCGCCAACCCGAAGAACGGATCAGATGCTCTCTCCGCGTGGCTCTCGACGACGGTGGGGCCGGTCAAAGAGCACAAGGACCAGAATGACAGTCAAGAGAATCACTCCGAATACTCCACCGAGCATAGAGGCGTGAGCCTGGACGTATGTCGCAACATGTCGTTGAATTCCCTCAACAAACGTGAGGAGCGGATTTGAACCGAGTGGATCGACTATCGCGGAGACCCAATAGGTCGTCATGTAAAAGCCAACTGCAATCAAAATGACTCCTCCAAGTGGCCCAACGAGTGGAGAGAGAATACGAAAGCGACGAACCGTCGCAAGCTCCGTAATTGACATGACAAGTGCAACAATCGTCAGAAGTAGTCCCATTCCAAGCGCATAGGCCACAAAAGTCTCGATGCCATGGACCAAGCCACGATGAGCAAAGGACGAGGCGACACCGCCGAGGAACAGGGGGAGCGAACATCCGAGAGAGGCAACCCCGTAGGAGAGTCCAAACAGTCCGATCGCGAGCGGGCGTCTTTGCGCTAGACCAGGTCGTATCTCGGGAATGTGAAAATTTATTCGCCGACCGGAGAGGGTCACAAGGCCATAGACGGTGAGCGCGACGCCGAGGAGAACCAGGGGATAACGGGCCCACGAGGCAGTGAGGTCCGACGCACCCGAGAGACCCTCCTCGGTGAGGACCCCGATGACGCCAAAGAGCAATACAAAACCGCATGTCGCGTAGACGCCTGCCGTGAGTCCCCGACGTACCTTCGTGATGACCGGAAGTGGCACAGCACTCTTTCCCTCGATGAACAGCGAGAGATAGACCGGGAGCAGGGGAAAGCCGCAGGGATTTACCGCAGCGACAAGTCCAAGCGTAAAGGGGTACAAGAGCCAGCTATTCATGTCCGAAAGGGCTCACTTCCGAGGTCCAAATGACGAACGGCATCGGAACGATGTTCTTCACAACCCGATGATATTCCCGTCGCGCCTGTTCCTTTGCGCAAAGGGCGCGCCAAAGCCTACTGGCGATATGAGGGATCTTTCTGGTCAAGCTCCCGCTGGAGTGCCTCGAACGCTCTCGTTCCTGCGCGAGGCGAGGCCATCTGGGCAAGAAAATCCGCCGAGGAGCGTCCGCGCGCCGCTGCAGACACCTCGGTTACCGGCACACCGGCACTCAGCATCGCCATTTGGATCTCACAGGCGCGCTCGATTGTCCAGAGACGGAAAAACGCGGCGGCCAGGGTCGCGCCGGCGGTCAGAATTCCATGGTTGCGCAGGACGAGGATGTTCCGGTCGCCAAGATCTTGAACGAGGCGTTGCTGCTCTTGCGGTTCGAGGGTGATCCCCTCAAAGTCATGGTAAGCCACCTGATCAGCAAGCATTGCCGAGTAAAAGTTGTTGCCGTCGAGTCCACCTCGGAGCCCGGCGACGGCCGAACCAGCCGTCGTATGAGTGTGCATGACCGCATGCACATCGGGTCTTTCGCGGTGGATGGCCGTGTGAATAATGGATCCGGCGGGGTTGACCGGCCAATCACTCTCGCCAATCAGATCTCCCGAAAGGTCGATCTTTATGAGGTTCGATGCCGTGACCTCTCGATAACGAAGCCCAAACGGATTGATCAGAATGCTCGGAGTTGAACCGGGAACCCTCAGCGATATGTGATTGAAAATCAACTCCGTCCAGCCGAGAAGATCAAAGATCCGATAACACGCAGCGAGCTCAACGCGCAGATCCCACTCCGCGTCAGAGACCGAGCCGTGCGAGCTCTTGGGAGCGACCGTAGATAGCTGTGAGAGCTGCATGCATGACCCCCTCGACGGTTCGATTGATCTTTCTAGCACGCAGGGCCCGTGCGGCGCTGCAGCGACCAAAGAAGCACACCCTGGCGATTCCGAGAGAGAGCCAGAGAAAACCAGCGCATCGCAATCCCTGCATAATATTACATAACGAACCTTATAGGCGTTTATATCCGAACAACCAGCAGGGCGATGGACCGCCATGCGCACTCTTTTTGGCCCCCACAGGGTGCACCGAAAGTGATTCCAGGCACCCTCCAAAAGGCCGTGAAGAGCGCGGCGAGCCACTCGTCGCTGCAGCCCCTGTTGGCGGAGTTTTAGAGCGTGGCAGGCAGGTAGCGCTCGGGATCTCCATCGAACGCGAGCGCACAGCCGACATTGCAAAATGAGTAGTCCTCGCCCTTATACGAACGATGCGCGGCAGCGGTCAGGGGATCGACGGTCATGTGGCAGACCGGATCAATGACCGACTGACGATGGGCCTCGGTTGAGAAGGTTGCCTCACCGTCTCTCGGCTCCGCTGTGCCGTGTTCAACCGTCTCGTCATCGAGGAAACGGTCTGGGTCCCGATCGAAGCGATCCCTGCAGCGGTCCGAACAGAAGTAATAGGGACTGTCAAGATAGATGAGATGCGCGGGTGCATTGGCCGTTTCAACTTGCATCCCACAGACGGGATCGACCGCGTATGCCGCCCCTCCGCCATATTTTCGTCGGTTCCGTGCCAGCCACCAGACCATGCCTGCCAGTATAAGGAAGACGAAATCAAGGTAGGTGGTGTAATTCCAGGCAACGTGCGCCGTCATCACCTTCGATGAGGATCGAACCGGGACAAAAGAGAAGACTCCAAAAAGCGCCTGGGTGGCGAGTCCTGCGACAGCCATAACGGGATAGAACAGCGCCACGATGCGAAGGGTCAGGGGCCACCCATAGAGCTGGCGATAGACCAGAATCAACGGCATCGAAATGAGGTCGGCAAAGATGAACGCGATCACCCCTCCGAAGCTGATTCCTCCGTTCCACAGCGCTGCTGCAAGCGGCACATTGCCGATCGAGCAGACCCAGCTCATCATCGCGACGATTGGCCCCACTGCAGCGTTCTCGAGGGTCGTCAGGGTGCCATGGCCATGCAAAAACAGGCTATTCCAAAACTGAACGGGCACGAGAGCTGCAAGGAAGCCGGCGACGAGATAGCCAATTGCGAGCTCTTTTTTCAACATGGTGACATCGGAGACCGCGTATTGGGCAGCGTCGGCGAGCGAGGCGCGCGACACGCGCCCCCGATGCGTCTTTTCGACCTCACGCGTTGGCGATTCCTCCGTCGCGCAGCCCTGCTCGAGTTCAACCAACTGCGCCTGCGCGCGGCCAAGTCGATGACGTGCAGCATCAAGAAGTGGCCGGGTAAAGACCACTCCCCCAAAGAACGCGATCAGCACAATCATGATCGAACCGCCGACGAACTCACCGATGGCAAACTGCCAGCCAAGAAGGACCACGAGCACGACACCGAGCTCGACGACGAGGTTGGTCGAGGCAATCATGAATACCATTGAGGCTGTGAAATCGGCGCCCTTGGCGAAGAGGGATTTCGCCATTGCGGAGGCCGCGTAGGAGCAGCTTGAGGAGACCACCCCGTACGCAGAGGCCCGCGCTATCGCGGTTCCTCGGTGATTGCCGAGCCGCTCGCGCATTTTGTCACGAGAGACAAAGGACTGGACTACTCCCGACAGCGTAAAACCCAGCACAAGGGCCCAAAGGCTCTCCCAGAACATGTAGAACGCCTCGCGCAAACCGTGTCCTAGTCCAACAAAGATGGAAAGAGTTGCACCAAGTTGCATTAGCTACCCGAGTTCTCTTTTCTGGAGCCAGATTCCTCGAAGTCCGCGCGGCCTCCGTCGAGACTATCGTTCGGCGGAGGCCAGAGGAGCCCCATCCGTGGAGCTGTCAGTTTTTGTTCGCGACAGTCAAGATAGGCAACGGATCCCCAGACAAACCGGTCAATCTCCCCGTCGAAGGGCCAGTAAGAGTCCTCGACAACCAATAGGTAAAGATTCGGCGATAGTTCATCAGGAACCGCAAGACTCACATCAAGAAAATCCTCCTCGAGGCTCTTGCGGACATAGAACGAGACGCGCTCGGGTGGATTCTCGAACTCGACGTAGCGCGCGGCTGCTTCGGCGCCTCCGATAACCCAGCGGCTATCGGCTCGCATTCGGGTGAGCGCGGCTGACGTGGCGCTGAGCGATGCGACGACGGCCCTCCCCCGCAACCGATGACATAACTGCTCGAGGGGTTGGGAAAGGTACCGGGCAAGACGTGCTCTCTCCTCGCGATGCAGAGGAACTGGGAGTGAACGTCCCTGTAGCGTTGCAAGCAAGGACCAGGCGAGACGCTGGCTGAGCACCCGGCCTGCATAGGCAATACGGTCACAGAAATAGTCAAGCGAGTGCTCGTCAATGAACCATTGACCTCCGACTCGCGAGGCGGGAAGCTCGCCCGAACGGACGAGGCTGCGAATACGCGCCGGACTGCACCCGACACGTGCCGCTGCCTCTGGTACTGAAATGACCGCACTCAGGTCCACCGTCACATAATACTACTATCTATATCGCTATTGTGTGACGCGGGTGGAAATTTCCCCGTGCATCTCCATCAGCTCATGGATGTCTCACCGTTCCGAATAGACCGACTCCGGCATTTCGGATTTCAGACCCTCTTTCGCGAGCTCGGCCGCAAACATCTCCCGCACGAAGGGATCCTCCTCCCCGTAGGCAATCGAACTGCCCCCCTCGCGGATGTTGAGGTTGCCGCTCGTGATCTGTTTGGATTCGTCACCATCGTCACGACCCATCGAGCCACGAAAGTTCGTCGGACCCCCCCAATAGTTGATCACGCGAAAAGGCTCTTTCGACACGTTGAAATGCTGATGGAACCACATACCTCCGCCCGGAGCTGCCGCAACGAGACCGCCCTGGGTGTAATGGATCGTACGGACCTGATCGGCGTTTCCGTCCTTCCACGGGGTCATGCCGAGTTCCCGTGGCCAGTTGAATGTGTAGCCGCGACCACGGAGGCAGACGAGCACCGCCCCGGCGGCATGCCAATGGGCACGCGAATATCGCCCCGGCGGATATTGGGAGATGAAGCCACAGTGATCGTATTCAAACCCTCGGAATCCGGGCTGAATTCGTCGATAGCCTGGAAGACGCTGATTGTCGAGTGGAAGATCGGCATTGATGATGTCGGGAAAGAAATTCGTCCGCGCCTGGGCACGTTGGTTGACAGGAACCTTGTAAAGCTGCTCGTCGTATTTATAGAAATCATCATCTTCGGAGTAATGCGCCTTGAAGATGAAGTCGTTGTCGAAGATGAAGTCATAGTCCCGGTGGATATTCCAAATCGGAGGAGCATTGGTCGTCGCGATGATCAGGACACGCTGGTTGGTAGCGTTCACCAATCGATGCATAACGTTTGGTGGAAAATACATCAACGAACCGGGCTGCCACTCGGTTATCCGCTTGCTCGAGGATCCCTCCACCCAGGTTTCCGTGGTACCGCGACCTTCGATGACAAGATAGAACTCGTGGTAGAGATGACGTTCGGGCCTGAGCATTCCCCCACCGGGAATCTCGAGCACATACATCCCCTTGATTCCGTCGTTCCCATCGAGATACAGATAAGCACCTCTCGCGCCCATGCGATCCCAGTCTCCAAGTTCGAGATCGCGAACGTTGCTTACTCCTATTCCCGTATGGATCGGGATTCCCTCGGATTCGATGAACTCCCGGTACGGCGTCTTCACCCGATCCCACGTGCGCAAACCAGCACGATCCCTGTCTTCTGACGTGGGCGGGGTAAAAAGCTCCTTGCTGAGTCCGTCCATAGCCTCTCCTCGAATCCTCCAGCCGCATCGCGACCAACACCACTAAGGGCCCACCGAGAGTCAGTTTACGCAATGGTGTAGTTCCAGTCCCCGTGGAATTCATGTCGTTTGAGCGGCACCGTAGCCAACTCTGCGTCGCTCACCTTGATGCCCTTTTGATAGACGTTGGTGTCCGCAACTGCCTTGATGGTGAGACCTTTCTTGGTGGTCGTAGCAGAGATCAGTTCGATGATCGTGCGATAGGAGACGAGAGGTCGTCCACGCCAGTTCATCGAGATGAAGCTGAACATCTTGTGCTCAATTTTATTCCACTTCGAAGTTCCAGGTGGATAGTGACAGACCGTGATCGAAAGCCCGGTCTCTTTGGCGAGCTTGGCGAGCTCAACCTTCCACAGGCGCAACCGGTGGCCGTTTGATCCTCCGGCATCGGCGGTGATCAACAGCTTCGTCGCGTCGGGGAAACGGACTGTTCCCATCGCACACCACCAGCGCCTGATCGCCTCGACGGCAAAGGCCGCGGTGTCGGCCGAATCCCCGACGCTCACCCAGCCCTCATCATTGCAAAGGTCATAGATCCCATAGGGCACCGCCCGACCGAGTTCTTTGTCGACGAAGTCATGCGTCTTCACCCGCTCGGGTTCGCCTTTTGGCTGGTACTCACGTCCTTTGTTCGAGAACTCGCCGACCAGCTCCTTCTTTTTCGTGTCGACGCTGATCACCGGTTGGTCGGCGACAAGATGGGCATCGACTTGACCATTGAGGTAATGGAACTGTTGGTCGCGATCGGGATGGGCGGCACCCTCTTTCTGCTTGGCCGGTGCCTGGAGAGAATAACCGAGGCTCTTCAAGATCCTCCCGACGGTGTCATCGGTGATCGAAAAGCCCTCTTCACACAGTTCGCCGGCGAGCTTGGCGGTCGACTTCGAGGTCCAGCGCAGATGTGACATCGGGTTGCCGCGTATTGTCGGATTGACGAGTCTGTCGAGGGCCTCGAGCAGTCCGGGTTGTTTCAGCTCTGCCAAGATGTCTCCACCGCCGGGTGCACGTTGGCGATCGGAGGGCTCGACGCCAGCGGTCACCTCAGCTTCGGCCTTGATCACGGTGTTGCGACTCATCCCCGAGGCCTTGGCCACCAAGGACTTGCCACCGCGACCGAGCTCACGTGACAAAGACCCGGCGATGACGCGGCGTTGTAACTCGTTCAGATGGGGAAGCACGGTGTCGAAGATTCGCGCGAGCTCTTCATCACTGGCCTCCATGGGAACATCGTACTACGCGCGGACTAAATATCGGTGGACCCT
>DATKRV010000049.1:0-8549 GCA_035532075.1 Acidimicrobiales bacterium
CCGATATTCGACAAAGTGAAGGCGCAGGCGACCCAGCTTGCCCAAAAGGCCCAGGAGGCTGGCAAGGCGGGCCAGAGCAAGATCGAGGAGGTCCAGGCTCGAAGGCGGGCCGATGTGATGCTGCGCGATCTTGGTGCGGCCGTCTACGCGGAACGGTCTGGCCGGGCGGACGCCACCACAGCTGCGGACATCGCTCGCATTCTCACCGAACTCTCTGATTTCGAATCAGAGCACGGTCCAATCGGCAGTCACCCAGCATCCGACCCAGATGATTCCGGGAATCCGCTAGAGACGGCACCGATTGGAAATTTCACCCTGTGACCCATAGAGTTCAATGATCTCGGAGCGCACGTAGCAGCACGGACATTCGGCCCTGAACGTCCATCCTGTGTTGCCGAATGAGGCGCAGCGATCCGTCGGCGAATCGCGAACGGAACGGTGCACCACGCCGTAACCCGCGAAGCTACCGGTCAGTCGTATGAACCATCGCGAGGTTCAGTTCGCCACTTTCCTGCAGGTCTTCACCGGTTCCATCCTGTGGGTGATGCGAACTTTGTGCACAATGACATCGGTTCGCTTGCCGTGGACGATCTTCATCTCCTTGACGGCAATCTTCCTGCGCACACTGACCCTCTTGCGCACAATGATCCTGTGGTGAGTAACGACGACTTCGCGTCGACCATGGACTGTCTCGACCCTCTTGATGGTGACCGTGCGCGTCTTGACCGAACACAACGTTCGCGTTGGAGCGAGCGTGGTTGTCGTCGCTGGAGCCGATGTTGCCGTGGTAGTCGAGGTAGTCGTGGCCGGAGTGGTCGAAGTGGTTGTGGTCGACGGAGACTCAATCGTAATGCTCTGTGATGTCGTCGCTGACGCGCCACCTTCGTTGCTGACAGTCTGGCCGGTGAAAACTTGGGTCGTCGAGGTCTCAGCAGAGTTCGTGACGGAGAGGGTCGCGGTGTAACTCCCAGCGGATGCGTAGGTGTGGCTCGTCGTCGCCGATGATGTCGTCACCGATGATCCGTCACCGAAGTTCCAGGCATAAGAGGTGATCGTTCCGACTGGCGTCGTCGAGGCAGACCCGTCGAATCTCGTCGCCGCTCCCGAGTTGGCGACCGCTGCAGAAAACGACGCCGTCGGTGCCTGGTCTGGTGTGATCGCGATTCCATCCGGATGGGTTCCGACGGTGATCTCCGTTCCGGCGGTGTTCGTCGCAACGTTGATCGGGGTGACCGAGTTACTGCTGAAGTTTGCGACGTAAGCGGTCTTGCCATCCGGGGTGATCGCGACCGCATACGGTGCGCTCCCGACACTGATCGCCGTTCCGGCGGTGTTCGTCGCGATGGTGATCGGGGTGACCGAGTTGCTGCTGTAGTTTGCGACGTAAGCGGTCTTGCCATCCGGGGTGATCGCGACCGCTATCGGCTCGACCCCGACGCTGATCGCCGTTCCGGCGGTGTTCGTCGCGATGGTGATCGGGGTGACCGAGGCGCTGCGATAGTTCGCAATGTAGGCGGTCTTGCCGTCCGGGGTGATAGAGATCGCATATGGAGTGGTTCCGACGGTGATCGGTGTTCCGGCTGTATTTGTCGCGAGGGTAATCGGAGTGACCTCGGCACTACCGGAGATTGCGACGTAGGCGGTCTTGCCATCCGGTGTGATCGCGATCCCTTCCGGTCCGCTCCCAACAGAGAATGGTGTTCCGGCTGTATCTGTCGCGAGGGCGATCGGCGTGACGGAGTTGTCGGTGTAGTTCGAGACATAAGCAGTCTTGCCGTCCGGGGTAATCGCGATCGCCTGCGGGCTGTTCCCAACAGCGATTGGCGTTCCGGCTATATCTGTCGCGAGGGTGATCGGAGTGACACTATTCGAACCGTTGTTCACTACGTAGGCGGTCTTGCCGTCCGGGGTGATCGCGACCGCAATCGGGTTGGTCCCGACGGTGACTGATGTTCCGGCCGTGTTCGTCGCGAGAGCGATCGGGGAAACGGAGCCACTGCCGTCGTTGGCAATGTAGGCGGTCCAACCCGATGAACTGGCCGACACGGTCGAGGTGATGGCCAATCCACCAGTACCGGCAAGAACAAGCGCGCCAACAAGCACCCGAAACCGGTAGGGCTTCATCATCGACAATGAAAGTTGTGTTCGTCGTATCATCTCTGAGGCTCCCTCTGACAGACGAGGTACCGGGCGTATCACCCACATGCTGCCCTCGCGGTCGAACGTAACGCGCGACGGGGTACAAATCATCAGGGATAACCCGCATTGTTGGACCGGATTGCTTTGCAATAGACAGACGCATCAGCCCGATTACTCGCCATAGGAATCCGATGCCGCGTCGCGTGCGAACTCGCGCCGAAGGAGGACCGATCACGATTTGTCCGCGGGGCTGCCCTGGGTGATAGCCCTTACAGATCAGGGTTTCCCCCGATGCATCGCGCACTCGGGCCGCTTACGGTGAACACGGGTGACGCGGTCGTCACCTTCGGTCAGGCTGCATCAATTGGCGGCAACCAGTCTTCGGGTGAGGAGGATCCAAAATGGCAAATACCTATTTCAAACAAAGCGGTAGCTATCAATCTGCATTCGGTATCACTGTCCTCTCCGTCGCATTGACCGTCGCACTGGCCGTACCGGCATTTGGCCAGAGCGCGAAGAGTTCACTCTCGCTGAGTGGCACGGTCGAGCGCGTCAACGCCTCCGGCCACAACTTCGCGATCAAGACCGTTCCCGGAGGTGCGATGGTCACGGTCACAGTTCCTGCTTCGGCGAGGATCTTCTACGTCCTCTCCGGCAGAGCACCGGCAATTGGCCCAATTTCAGAACTGAAAGCCGGTGACACGGTGGTCGCCGAGGGCACAATGGCCGGCGGAGGTTTCACGGCGGTAACGATCGACGCAACGAATGTGTCGGTGCCAAAACAGGGCGGTCCGACGAACTATGGCTCTGGCATACCCACTTCGGGCATGGGCGGTACCATCACCGGCGTCAACGCGGGCGCACATTCGTTTACCCTAAAGACCGATATCAGTCCTACCGTGGGAGAGACCGGAAAGACCTACACCGTTCTCACGAACTCCTCGACGACATTCTTGAGCACCACGGGCAAGAAGGAGAATTTCGCGGCCCTCAGAGTTGGCGAGCACATTGGGGCTGTCGGATCAACAACGAGCACTGGCTATCTCGCGAGAAATCTCGCCATTCGCCTCTCAGGAGGCAGTCCAAAGACCGAGGAGACCACGACAACGGTCAGGTCGGGGAACACAACGGTTAGCGGATCGAACGGCTCCATCAGCGTCGGGACCAAGCTTCCCGCCGGCTTTCCAAAATCAGTACCGCTACCGGCAGGCTCAACGCTTCTCTCCCAGGTCTCGACTGGATCAAAGTTCTTTGATCTGTGGTTCGCTGTGGATGGAACCCAGACAGCTGTTTTCAATACCTACAAAAAAGCTCTTGAAAAGGCTGGCTTTTCGATTTCCTCAACGGGAGGCGTCGCCGGCAGCGCAATGGTGATCGTCTCGCAGGGATCAGCCGCCGGAGCGACGGCGACGGTGATGGCTCATGGAGTCGTCTCGGGCGTTCCTTCGAGCGAGGTCAAATCGGGACAGGTCGAACTCGTCCTTGTGGTGACATAGCCGTCGGTGCCGACCGATGTACGTGGTGCTTTGAGGTCACTCCGTCATTGATGTCACTTGGGTTCCCGACAGGGCCGCGCGTTCGCAAAAAGTCGATGGTGACTCAGAACTGACGGCCGATGAGCGCCCGGCGGGAGGAGATTCCGAGCTTCTGGAAGACACGCCCGAGGTGATGTTCAACGGTCTTGACCGAGAGATACATCGACGCCGCAATCTCCGCATTGCTGCGGCCCAGGGCGGCGAGTTCGGCGATCTGGGCCTCGCGGGCAGTAAGCGAGGTTGATGCAGGAACCGGACGCGGGTGCCGCCCTCCCGATGCGAGGAGTTCACCGAGCGCGATCCGGGCGACGCGGAGTGAATCAGATGACTCGGCGAGTGCAACTGCCTCACGCAGAGGAATGCGCGCCTCAAGTGCACGCCGCGTGCGCCGGAGATGCGAGCCATAGGCGAGGAGCGCCTCCGCGAGAAAGATCGGCAAACCCGCCGCTCGATACGCCGCAATTGCCTCATCGAAGAGCGCGTCAGCATCTTCGGAGTATCGGCGCGCGGCGAGAATCCGTGCTTGTCCAAGGGCTAGCGCAGCGCACGGCCAGCGAAGTTCGAGGCTTGATGCCAGCGTCGCAACCGAATCCACGAGCGACTCCGCGGACGCGATCTGCCCTGCACGCACATGCGCCTCGAATGCGGTGGGCCACCACAGAGCGATCAATGGATGATTGAGACCTGTTGATTCAGCGATCGAATGGGCGTCGAGCATCTTCGCCGACGCATCTTCGGGATGACCGGCATCCAACAGGAGCCGAGCCTCGAGTACGTCCGTCCAGATCGCAACGATCGCGCCGTAACCTCGTGGCACACTTGCGACGTAACTTCGCAGCGACGCGAGATAACCTGCAGCCTCGACTTGGCGATCAAGTTCAACCAGGAGCGCTGCTCTTGCAAGATCATGCCAAGGCGCCATCGGGTAACTCGTTAGCGCGTACACTCGTTCAACGAGATCGAGCGCGTCGCGAACGCGTCCGAGACGATGCAAGTTGTCCGCGCGCGAGATCGCCAAAGTTGCCATCATCAGCGGCGAGCCGTTGCTTTGCGCGCGGGAGTATTCGATATCGAAGACCCTCTCCGACTCCTCGTAGCGCTCGAGGATCTTCATTGCGGACTGGAGATGAAAGGCGATCGCCCACCGGGAGGCGGGGTCGACGACAAGGGTATTCTGGCTCCACGCGCTGAACGCCGAGTCGATCGCGTCAACCTTTGAACGATCGCCTGACATTAGACGCACATACGCATGCAACAGCGAGCATGTCGCATATTCCGGACTTGATTTTGGCAGCAGTTCGAGCGCTCTCCGGGAGATCTGGCTGCTCCAGTGAATCGGCGACGTCACAAGACATGTCGACACTGCTTGAATGAGTACGCGACCTTCAGCCATCGGATCCGCAATGCTTGCAGCCGCCGCATCTTCAAAAAGTCGTTGTGCGACCCCAGGCCGATTGTCGACAAAACTTGCCTGCGCGAGCAGGCGAAGGGCCTCGGACCGCATCGCCGCGTTCACTGAAAGACCAGCGAGGATCTCCTTGCATATCGCTGACGCCTCACCGGTTTGGGTAAGCGCAACGAGCGCCTTGGCATACGCGAGACGGAGCACGACCGATGCTCGTTGTCCCGAGAGTTCAATCGCCTGAAATAGATGCTTGGCAGAGGATTGAAATGCTCCTTGGAGCGACGCGCTTTGACCGGCGCGTGTCGAAACTTCAATCGCCAGCGGATCGCCGACGAGAGATCCGGCATACGCGTGTTCTGCCGCCTCTGCGTCAGAGGTGCCGAATTCAACCAAGAGGCGAAATGCACGCGCATGAAGCTCTCCTCGGGTCGATGCTGCGACAGACTCAAGGAGACTCTGCGCAAAGAGCGGATGTACAAATCGTGACCAGCCGCCACCAAGATCCGATAGCAGACCTGCCTGGATGAGTCGGTCATGTACCGAGGCGTTCATGGAGCCGTCGAGTTGAGCGAGCCGCGTTGCAAGGGTGTGACGAAAACGCACACCGAAAATCGCCGCAGCGCGGGCGTAGGCAACCGCCTCATCTCCAAGTCCTGTGAAGCGCTCGAGAAGGAACCGCAGGCCATCGGTGCCCGCAAACGAGAGTGAATCGACCGAAGATCCGAGGTTAAGTGCCTCTGCTGCAGTTTTGATGAGTAGGGGGGTCCCGGCGGTACCGCGCCAGATCTGCTCGGACTCTTCCTCCGTTGGTTCACGCTGGAGAAACTGGGATGCGAGGAGCGTGCTTGAAGTTTTACTAAGTGGCGATACCGTTATGACCTTGGCATTGGCCGTCGCGATCAGGTCCTCGACGAGCTTTCTTGCGTCGTCGGGCTCAGGGCGCAGTGTACCGAGAACAAGCACGGGAAGCTTGGAAATTCGTCGGCACAGATAACCGAGTATCTCGAGCGAGTCACCGTCAGACCAATGGAGATCATCGAGCGCGATCAGCACTGGTTCCGCGGCACAGGTCTTCTCCAGCCATGCCATTGTTCGATAAAAGCGCGACGAGGCAGGCTCAAAGGCGTCCACATTCGCCACCTGCCCAATTGCGTCAACACCGCCGAGCATGCTGATCGCGCGATCGAGTAGACCAAACGGGATCGTCGACTCCATCGGACTCGCCACTGCATGTCCAACAAGAAGTCCGTCGCCTCGCCATCGGTCCAAGAGCCAATCGAGCAGAGCGGTCTTACCCATACCCGCAGGGGCCGAGATAAAGACGCAACGTCCGCGCCCCAATCTCGCCTCTCCAACCGCGATGTTCAAGAGTTCCTGGGATATCTCCCGTTCAAGTAGAGGTGTGACCGAAGAGGCGTCCATATCAATCGCGCTTCGCTCCCTGTCAGAGGCTCTCTGCCGAAGATACTCTCTGTCTTGGCCACCAACGGATCACGCGGTCGATTGCCTCTCCCCTGTCGTACCAGCTGCGATGGATTTGCAGCGGACACCTGCCCAAGACGCTGCCTGCGGAGGACCGACCCAGATGGCGCGTTCGACGGGCGCTCGGGAGGTGAGGCCCGCGCTGGCGGCCTGTTTTTCTCTGGCACTGTCATCTGCACCGTAGGCCATCTATTTAGTTCTTCCGCTCCGACCCGGGTAGCCCGAACCGACTGCCCACAATCGCCCGAGTACAAGCGAGCGCTCTTTGCCCCGGGGTTTACAACCTGAGCGGGAAGGAACTGGTATTGCTCTCGGTCCGGTTCTGCCGCTACCGCTTCGTCAGCACGACGTGAGCCTCTCAAGCGGGTTCCTCCTGAGGAAGGTGGCCGACATCGGAGACGACGACATCACTTTGGAGACGATGGCTCAGCGGATTGGTCCGTTCGCGACGGCCGCGGTTGTTGGCGTAGGTGACTGGACCGAGCTCTACAACATCGCGAACCGCGCAACCCCGGATCATGATGCACACCCGACCTGATTCGTGTTCGAGTCGTACATTGACCACGACCACCAAATGAAACGCTTCCGGCCCCGCGCCTCGAAGTCGGAGACGCTCGGGTACGCCACGATGGATGTCGTCCAGCTTGTCGCAGTACGTGGAGCGCAGGCATTGTTGAAATTCAGGCTCTTCGTTCAGCTTCTCCGGTATGTCGACGCGTGGTGGAGGTTGATGAAGGTGCAGATGCTCGCTGCGCGGACGGAGGCCATTCCGTCCATTGACCCGTCGTAACTGACAGCACCTGGCACAAATGCAAACCAGGAGATGGCGAATTACCGAGGGTTAACGGCTCTCTTAACGACTCCGTAAAGGGCTCGAGAATGACCGTCACTTACCATCGAGATAGGTTCTGCGTAGGTCCAGCAAGATGACGCCATGCCAGCTGCCAAATTCGCATAAGTCGTTCCTTCACAACAGGCGACCATCTACAAAGTTTCAGACCTAATGATTCCGATAGACATCGGATCGATGATCTATCCACAGCACTTGAATGGTTCGATGTTCCTCTTTGAGTTCATACACGATCCGGTAAACCCCGCAGCGAGCAGTCCACAAGCCGGTTAATTCGCGTTGCAAAGGATGCCCGATGCGGCGAGGCTGCAAGGTCAGTGGTCCGAGCATGAACTCCACCACCGCGGTCGCCACCTTGGCCGGTAATCGTTCAAGCGAGCGAGCAGCGGAAGATGCAACTTCGAGTTGCCAGTCTTCCTTGGTCAACGCGCGAGATACTTCGCCCGCAAAGTTTCGCTGTCGATGACGCGACCTTTGGAGATATCGCTCCGAGCAATAGCGATCTCTTTCAGAGCCTGGGGATTCGACAACAGATCGAGGGTGTCCTCAAGCGCCTCAAGTTCGTCAGGGCTCACAAGGACAGCGGCTGGCCGACCATTACGCGTCAGAACAACGCGATCGTGTTGATATTCCACGCGATCGACGACCTCTGAGAGATGGGCCTTGATATCAGCGAGTGAACGTGTCTCCGTCATGACCATAAAAATAGTCAGTATTTTGCGAGATGTCAAGGCTCCGACAGAACGCCCCAAATCAATTCCGCCAGTTCCAAACCTGAGTTCTTCAAACGATTGGCAAGTAGCAAACTGAAGCCCACCCCAAAATTCTCCCCGGCTACCAGCGAGCACTTCATGCCACGTTGCAATGATGTTTCACGACAGTGACTCGATGGATTATTCAACACGAATTTCGTGCGCGATCCGTGCGCGATCGTGCGCGAAAAGGTGGATTTTCTTGGTTACTTAAGGATCACAATGGGCAAACAAAATCCCTGTACAATACCTATTTTTGTGAGTTTCTGCTGATGGCGCAAAGTGCCCCGATCGCTTTCGGGACGCTGAGGTCGCGGGTTCGAATCCCGCCTTCCCGACCATTTGACCTAGGTCCCAAAAAGTGGACCAGCTAAGCACCTCGCAAC
>DATKRV010000050.1:0-7819 GCA_035532075.1 Acidimicrobiales bacterium
TCCCCGTCATCAGCTTGGAGTACTCACGCCCCATTAACACGGCAAACGCGTCCAATTCACCGCAACCGAACGATCTCCTGTCACCTGAAAGCAATTCAGATCAGCTCGATTCCAGACGAATTGAAAGAGACTTGAGGCCGATCCCACCAGAGCCACAGAGGCGGGCCCTCGGCCATCGCGAACGCGTAAACGGCCTCGTTCGGCGCTGATCGTCCACGCAGAGTCTGCATCCGAACAGATAAGACAGATCGTCCCACCGAGCGAGACCGTGGGATTTTCGCGCAGATCGAGGCGAAGATGCACCTCGAGGCGCTCATCAATGCCATCGAGGGAAAGATCGGAATCAATCGGTGTCGCATCGCCGCCAGCGAGCTGGGCATCGATGCGATGAATTGCCGTTTCAAGAGCCATACGCCGAGCCACCCAGCCGCTGGTGTAATCCCCGCCAGACCAGTTCCAGCACGGTGCATCTTCCGACGCACTGGAAAGTTGGCGTGTCAGCTCAAACTCAATCTGGTCAAACTCCATGTTGACGTCGCCATGTGCCATGAACGTCGGCACCGTCGTCTGCATCGTTTCATCTCCTGCAAGCAACTGAATAGACCAGAACCTGTAGACACCGGCGAGATGTTGCACGAGATCTCGCGTCTGCCAACCGGGACAAGTTGTGATACTCGCGAGGGGCGATTGCCGGGATGCTTCGCTAAAGAGCGCTCCCTCTTGTCCAAGAGACTCAAGATAGCGAGAGTACGAAAGCATTAGCTGGGCCAGGCAGCTCGGACTTTGAGCCAAGAGTCCGATAAGGCCTCCGGCATGACGCGTGTTGAGGCAACGGTGGTCATGAAGTTGGTATCTCCGAGCCATCTCGGAAGGACGTGCACGTGAAGGTGCCGCGGAATTCCTGCTCCCGCTGCACGACCAAAGTTCGCGCCCATGTTCATACCGTCAGCGTGGTAGGCATCCTCGAGCGCCAGCATCGCGAGTCGGGTTGCGTCAAACAGTTCCGTGTATTCATCTCCGGTAAGTTCCGAGATGTCGCCAACGTGCCTGTTTGGCATGACCAGCAGGTGTCCGGAAGCGTAGGGATACGCGTTGAGTACCGCAAAAGTTGACTCACCACGATAAAGCACATACAGCTCCTCGTCGGGGACCGCTGACGTTGCAATGGCACAGAAGACACAATCGCTGGGTTCTTCTTCATCTATTGGATATCCAGAGTGCGACGCTGTGGCGAGGGTATCGACCGGTGGATACTCGACCCCGTCAGAGACGGAGGCGACGTAGCCAGCGCGCCAACCGGCCCAGAGATGGTCAAGACTCATCCGAACTCCGGTGCATTCTTCATCGCGATCTCTCCCAGCACAAGGTCGACGAAGTCATCCAACGGAACCCCTCGCTCGGGCTCTTGTGATCCTCGTGCATTGATACCCACCGTCTGATTCTCTACGTCGCTCTGGCCCACCACAAGTACATATGGAACCTTGTCTAATTTTGCCCTACGCACACGCGCTCCGAGAGGCTCGTCTGCTCTCTCAAAATCAACGCGAATCGATCTCGCGGCAAGTTTTGATCTCACCTCCTGGGCGTACGCGTCATGATCCTCGCGTACAGAAAGCACCCTCACCTGAACAGGTGACAACCACGTTGGAAGATTTCCCGAATAATGCTCGAGAAGTATCCCGAAGAATCGCTCCACCGATCCGAACAGCGCGCGATGGATCATGTTTGGCCGATGACGCTGACCATCTTGACCGATGAACGAAAGATCAAACAGCTGCGGAAGCTGAAAGTCCACCTGGAGGGTGGAGAGCTGCCATCTCCGCCCGATTGCATCGCGAAGATGCACGTCGATCTTTGGCGCATAAAAGGCGCCCTCTCCCTCGGCTACCACAAAAGACAGACCCGAGGACTCGAGTGCAAAACGAAGAGCCCGAGTTGCCTCATCCCATTCATGCTCATCACCGACAAACTTCTCAGGACGTGTAGCGAGCTCGGCCTCGAAGTCGGTCAATCCGAAGGCGCGAAGCACGTCAAGCACGAAGGTAAGGAGAGTTCGAAGCTCCTCCGCGAGTTGGTCGGGTGCACAAAAAATATGCGAGTCATCTTGGGTGATCCCACGTACCCGTGTCAGACCATGAAGCACGCCGGATCGCTCGAACCGATAGACGGTTCCGAACTCAAAATAGCGAATTGGAAGTTCACGATAGGAACGCTGCTTGTCCTTGTAGATCAGGATGTGCATAGGGCAATTCATCGGCTTCGGATAGTAGGTGACGCCCTCCATCTCCATCGGTGGGTACATACCATCCGCATACCACTGGAGGTGTCCGGAGATCTCATACAGTGTCGATTTCGCAATGTGCGGTGTCCACACCTGCAAGTAGCCGTGAGAGCGATGCATCTCGAGGGAATAGTCCTCCATCGTCTGGCGGATCAACGCGCCCTTCGGATGGAACACCGGGAGTCCTCCCCCGATCTCGGGCGGAAAATGAAAGAGGTCGAGATCTGCGCCAAGCTTGCGATGATCACGCTTTTCTGCCTCGATCAACCGATTGAGATGTTCTTCGAGCGCGCTCGCAGATTCAAATGCAGTGCCGTAGATGCGCTGCAACTGTGGACGGTGTTCGTCTCCGCGCCAGTATGCCCCGGCCACCCGGGTCAACTTGAAATGCCCGAGTCGTCCTGTTGAAGGTACGTGCGGACCGCGACACAGGTCAACAAATGATTCACCGTTGCGATAGGCGCTTACCGCGGATCCGGCTTGCTCGATTTCCAAAGCGAACTCGTCGTCAACCCCTGCTTCGATGCTACGCACTCGCTCAATAATCTCAACCTTATAAGGTTGGTCAGAAAACAGACCAAGCCCGTCCTCGTACGAGAGTTCTACACGCAGGAATTTTTGATCTTCAAAAATTATCTTGCGCATCGCTTCCTCTATCCGGAGAAGGTCATCGTCACTGAACCGCTGACCGTCGGGCAGATCAAAGTCGTAATAGAACCCGTCGGCGATAGAGGGGCCGATCGCGAACTTTGTACCAGGCCAGAGTGAGGTAACGGCCTGAGCGAGCACGTGGGACGTGGAGTGTCGCAGTACCTGGCGACCCTGGTCAGTGGTGTTTGTGATGATCCGGACTACATCCCCACCTGAAAGCCTGTGGCTGAGGTCATATTCGTGGCCACCGACCTCAATCGCAACCGCATCCTTTGCCAATCTGCTTCCGATCGAGAGAGCGAGATCGAATCCGGTCGAACCTTCCGGAACGACACGCTGGCTCCCGTCGGGCAGGACAACAGCGATATCCATGGATGCTTCGTTAGACACTTGTTGCCGGCTCCTTGGTTTCTCGGACAATTCTGAACGAGATAATTGAGATTAGAGCCTAATAGAGGTGATTTCTCCCTAGGAGAGCGTGGAGACTCCGAGTAGCTCCGCGGCGACAGAGACACCGTGCCCTGCAGCTACGGCCTCATCGATCTCTGCGAGCGCCGCAGGGGTATCGAGGTCATTGTCGAGACAGCCACGCACCGCTTCAACAGATCGATCGCCCGGACCAGTCGAGCGCCACCTGGCAAGCTGTGACTCCGCATCGGCAAGAAGATCATCGCTCCATTCAAACGAGCTGCGATAGTGCTGGGATAGCAGAGCAAGACGAATTGCATCTGGTTCGTGGCACTCGAGAAGGTCGTTGACAAAAACGAGGTTCCCGAGCGACTTCGACATTTTCTCTCCGCCGAGTCGCACCATGCCGACGTGCATCCAGTGACGGACGAATTGCTTTCCCGTCACGCTTTCGGACTGTGCGGCCTCACACTCGTGATGTGGATAGATGAGATCCGCTCCCCCGCCATGAAGATCGATTGATGGACCGAGATCACGCATCGCCAGAGCAGAGCACTCGATGTGCCAGCCTGGTCGCCCCCCACCCCATCGGGATTCCCAGCTTGGCTCATCCTCAAGGGACGGCTGCCAAAGAACAAAGTCAAGCGGATCTCGCTTGTTTGGATCGGTTACATTGCCCCCGCGCTCCTCGGAGAGCACGAGCATGGTCTCTCGATCAAAGTGACTGATCTCACCGAAACGGGAATATGTTGAGACATCGAAATACACTGCTCCTCCCGATTGGTATGCATGGCCGCTTTCTAGCAAGCTTCCGATGCACTTCAATATCTCTGATATCGCGGAGGTCGCCCGCGGCTCGGAATAGGAGGGAAGAAATTTCATCGCCGCCATACTCCCGTCGAACTTGAGGGTCTCTTCCGCAGCCAGATCGAGGTAATAAACGCCGAGCTGGCGAGCCTTTCGCAACAGGTCATCGTCGACATCGGTCACATTCCGTACGCAGCGGGTTTCGTGCCCAAGGTCTCGGAGTCGACGTTGCAAGACATCGTAGGCAAGATACGTCGCAACATGACCAATGTGTGCAGAATCATATGGCGTGATGCCACAGGTGTACATGGTGACAAGATGGTCTGGCGTAAACGGGACAACCGCCTGTTTGGCGGTGTCATAGATGTTCATGGTCACTTTTGGACTATCCGTTCTCGTCAAAACCAGTAAGTCGCATTGAGACGTGCGCCTTGTAACGCACATTGATATTGAGCAACACTGCCGTAAGTGCCTCCACCGCGTTCGCGGACGCGAGAGAACCACAAAAGACCGCATGTAGCCCTTCGATACTCGTGACGAGCGCCTTGGTCTCAAGGAACCCGCGCTCGGAATCGCTACAGATCATCACATGGGCGTCGAGCGGCTTGTTAATCCCGGCAAGATCGCGCGCTGGCACATGTTGGAACCCTGTGGTCACAAACGTCTCAGGGAGCACGCTCTGGAGGGAGGCAGCAATCGAACCACGCGAGGAGATAACCGCCTGGAACTCGTCACCAACCCGGGCAAGCGCGCTGACCATTGAGACGAGAACTTTTTCTCGTAGCGGCTCGGAGAGGTCCGTAGCGGTGGCAACTGCGCCCTCCCAGGGAGTCGCAAGGACCACGATCTCGCTCAATGCCGCCTCATTATTTGATCCAGAATGCAAAAAATTCGATCTTTCATCCAGTGACCGTCGGAGCTCGTTCGCAGCAGTGCTCGATCTTGCTCGGTCCCGGGAGCCAATCACAACATTATGGCCAACAGAGGCGAGCCGGAGCGCAAGCGCTCGACCCGCCGGTCCCGTCCCACCAATTATCCCTACGTTCATCGCCAACAGCGCCAGACAATAGTCATCTTCGTTGGCGCGTTACTTGACGCTCACGAGTTTGCGGAGCAGGTCAAGCGCCCGGTCGGCATGCGAATTCATTCGCACCTCGCTCTTCATTATCCCAACGACACGCCCATCTCCGCCAATCACAAAGGTCCTGCGCTTCACTGGCAAAAGAGCGAACGATCGACTGACGCGAAACTGCTCAGCGACGATTCCACGTGAATCGGAGAGCAATGAATAATCGAAACCTTGAAGGTCGGAGAACTTCCGCTGCTTGCCCACTGCGTCTCGGCTGATTCCAATTCTCTGCGCGCCAAGAGCCTCGAACTCGCCCTTCAATTCCCGAAAGTGGCTGCATTCGATTGTGCAGCCCTTGGTCATCGCGGCCGGATAAAAGAACAGGACCACCGGTCCCCGTTCGAGGTATCGGTAGAGCGACTGAGCATCTCCGAACTGATCGGGAAGAGAAAAGTCAGCTACAAGGTCGCCGTTTTGCATCCCCTGAGCCTATGTCGCAATATCCGAGAACGTGCCGTTTCGCGCGTGGTGATTCCATTCATGGACGCATGAAGGCGGGAGGATACGAGAATCCGTTCGCGCGATCTCGGACGGAAAGGAGCGGTATCTCGCCCGGATACATCTCGGTCAGGCTTTCGGCAGTGTCTTTCGCGTCATTGCCGACAAGAGCAGCGGAGTGGTTCTGGTGCATAGCGCGAAAGGCGGTGTCTATCGCTGCGGCTCGACCCCAATCCAAATTGAGCCCACGACTCGCGCCCAGCGATGATCAACGGTCAGACAAGAGGCAAATATGAATCATTACTGGTTTCAATGCGCGACCGATCCGATAAATCTTGCGCAAGGTAGAGTGCAAAGAGGAGCCGTTTGCCATGACCGCCAATCCGTTGACCATCAATGACCATCTCGAGATTCCCTACGAGGAGATCTCCTGGCGCTTCACCGGAAGTGGTGGTCCGGGTGGCCAACACGCAAACACCACCAACACCCGCGTCGAAGCGATCTTTTCCATCCGCGATTCTCCCTCGCTTGACGACCTCGAACGAGAACGACTCGAGCATCGCTTCGGTCCCTCACTTCGCATCGTGGTATCAAAAGAACGGTCACAACTACGAAACCGCGAGATTGCTGTTGAACTTCTCACCGCGCGCCTGCGGGATGCCCTGATCGTCAAGAGGCCGAGGAGGCCGACCCGACCGACGCTTGGCTCCGTAGAGCGCCGACTCGAAGAGAAAAGGAGTGTTGCGAGAAAGAAACAGCAGCGCTCTCGTCGTGACGAGGAATAGACTCTCGAGCTCGGTCCGATGGATACTTCGTTAGACTTGCCTCCAGACACAACGGAGATTCACTTGCAGTGAAAGAGGAAGGATACTCAGTGGCACAGCACAAAGTCGTAGAGGTTCGAGCAACCGGTCGACTCCCTGAGGTCGTCACAAAGGACGTGCAAACCGAACTCGACAACCACCAGGGAGAGGGCTGGGAGCTGATCACGGTTCAGCCAGTCATCTACAACTCCTCGACAACTGGATATCTGTTGCTTTTCTTCAAAAAGCCGTGAATCTGGCGCAATCCAACTGCGCTGCAGAATGAACCGTGAAAAGAAAACATCGCCCCACCATGAGTTGGCGGGGCGATGTTCGCATCGTTGCGCGACCTACCAGATTGCTTCGGTCAGATCTTTCGTCGCATCCCTCCACGGAACGCCCCGTGGAATGATCATCTCTCCAGCTCGAGTCGTTCGATAGCTTTCCGGATCTGTCCCTTTCGGCGACCTTCCCTGTTCGACCAAATCGGCAGCCTCAAGCAGAAGCTCGCGACAGGCTGATATCGCCCGGTCTGTTGATCCAAGCGCCTCGAGATCGCGGCGGACAATACCGCCCATACCCTCTTGGAGGGCATAGTCCTGGGTGTTGATACCCGTAACACCCGTGAAGGTCTTGGTGCGCTGGAGCTCGCGGTCGATGAGATAATCGTTCGACGGATTTCGCTGAAGCCAGTAGGTACCTGGAATGAAATCTTCCGGATGACGGCCATTGCGCTTCTCCGAGTTGAGAAAGTCCGTCCGCGACAGACCGACTGCATCGGTGGCGCAATACTTGATGTTGTAGACATAGGAGTTCTCGTCGTCGATCGGTACCCAGATGTGTCCGTCGAGCGCAGGAATCCGGGCAGGATTACCCTCTCCGTCGACAAGGCTCGCGCGCATCTGCTGGTTCGGCATCATGAACTGATAGACCCGCACATAGCTACGATCTTCCGATATGTTGCGGATTGATCCATAGCGGAAGCCATAGTCGGTGCGGTCGACCTCGAGGTTTGGGTGTGGGTCGAGGCTGCGCAGGAGATTTTTATTGGTGATGTCGTTGTTGTGCGCGAACGATGAGTGGGCGGTGTCGATTCCCCCTTCGATTCCCTGCAGGAAGTTCGCATGCTCGCCGGTCTTCGAGACCCCTATGTGCGTCTGCGGCGCGCGCATCCACTCGTAGTTCGGCGGGGGTGGCATCTCCTGGGTCGGTCCCATGTAGGTCCAGACGATGCCCGCCCGCTCATAGGTCGGGTATGCCTTGATCGCGACGCGAAGACGGAACTTCGAATAGGGAGGCTCG
>DATKRV010000051.1:0-3298 GCA_035532075.1 Acidimicrobiales bacterium
ACCAGCGACAACCGCTTACCGGATCGCTGATCACACAGCAGAGGAGGTGATCCCTCGTCCTAAAGCACGCTTTGACCCTGTTCCCTGTTCAAAAGTCATAAGGGAAGGGCTCTTGCGTGACTTTTGAGAAGCAAAAGCCTCTTCTTTTAGGAAACAGCCCTTGTGGGTCATCGACAAAACTCGGCAACGAGGAACTTCAACGGTTCCTCTTGGCTGTGATCCCGGTTTTATCAGCTCTGGACCCCAATGAGCGTGGCTGGCGATTTCGTTGAGCGGTCTCTTGTGCTCCGAGGGTCTCGAGTTCATGAACCAGCCGGTGCAACCGTCGGTCTTCGGCGATGAGTGGTCGGAGCAGATCCGCCTCCTCTGAGGTGATGCTCGTCGTTATCTGACGTCCACCAGAACGATGAGTCCAGACGAAGTACGGTCCATGCAGCTGTGGTGGATCGGCCCGGCAGTGACAGCCCTCGGTCTGGCAGCGCGTCAGGCGTTCGGTGATCGAGCCGGGCAGGACCGGCCCGAGCGCAGCGATCTCCCTGAGGATCGCGCGTCGTTGCTCGAGAGCGCTCATATCCTCAAGTATCCACCATGATCAACCTTGATATTACTATAGTGAAAGGTTGATGGGTTCCTCGTTGCGGTGCCAGATTGTCCGCGGCCGCCTCGCGCGCTTCATCGATGAAACCAACATCTCCCACCCGTTCGATCCTGATGTCGTCGATCCTGATGTCGTCGAGGCCTTTGTCGTCCATGGACTTACTGGACGCGCATCTTCAACAAAGGGCACCTATCGTTCCGTGTTACTTGGGGACAGCGAAACGCGCGCGGGACGTGGCACACCCTTTCCGGGAGCGCCCGCCCCCTCTCCGTATTCAACCCAAGAGCGAGCCGATCTCTTCGCGATGGCAAGAGCACAGCGCCATCACGCGAGCGCCGATGCCGCGCTCGTCCTCATCAGTTTTGGCATCGGCGCGGGGATAAGACCGGGTGAACTCATCCAGGCCGAGTGGAGCGATGTCGAGATCTCAACACATGATGTGGCCCTTGTTATCCGGGGGTCGCGCTCGCGCACGGTGCCGGTCGCAGCACCGATCGCTTCGACCATCCGCGAGCTCGCGAGCCGGGCCACCGACAGCCTCTGCTTTCGTCCAGGACATACAGACCGGACCTACAAGAATTTCGTCAGTGACTTCACCGATCATCTCGTTCGTGATCCGAGCGCAACGCGCCTCTCGCTTCGGCGCTGTCGTTCGAGCTTTCTCTGCGACCACCTCGCGAACAAGACGCCGCTCGGTGTGGTGCTTGAACTCAGTGGAGTTCGCGAGATCGGTTCCCTGCTCCGCTTCGCGCGCCACGTAGCAGGTGCGCCCCAGTCGAAGGCGGCACTGCACAAAATGCTCGCGGCTGAGCTTCGATGAGCCTGACCTCGATTCCATCGACGAAGGTGACGATCACTGATGAGATGCTCAGGTTTGCAGCTGCGCTCGTCGACCGCTCTCAGATTGCCGTTGATCTCGAGACCAGGCTTCAACGCCGCACCGGGCGGCCACGCGAGATTCCGGTGCGGGCGCTTTTCATCAGTCTCGTCCTGCTCGCACTCGATGATCGGCCACTGCATCTCACCTTGGTGACCGACCTGTGTTATAGACGGCTCTCGGGTGATCAGCAAAGCCGCATTGGAGTGAGTGGCGATGCGCGTGGACGCCGGGCCTTTCTGGCCCGCTATCGAAAGGTCCGCTATCTGTTCCACCTCATCCTCAGCGTCGTCGACCCTTCCCCCTATCCAAAGAACCGGCGGCTGCAAAAAGAGGTCCTCGATGCATCGCTGCGAAAGATGACGCCAGAGGAGACCTCGGAGCGGTCAGAGCGCCTGCTCACACTGGTCAACGCCCTCCTTGAGGCGAGTGTCGAGGTGCTTAGCGAGGAGGAGAGGGCAGCCTTCGACGGTTCGGTCGGTCTCGACGCGACCCCTGTCCCGCTCTACTCACGAGGGCCCTCGCGTTCAAGCGCGCTCGAGGCATCCGATCCGGACGGCAGTTGGTATGTGCGCGAGGGCGATCACCGGGCCAAAGAGGACGACAAGGGTCGGATACGGGGCAAGGTCGCCTGGGCGCTCGAGGCGACAATCGCGACGATGGTCACCTCGCCCGGGTCACCGATGGCTCATCCATGCCTCGCGATTGGGTTTACCCTCGCAAGGGCTGGAGTCGATCCAGGCGGAACCGGTGCAAAGGTGATGGCCGAGGTTGCATCGCGCGGGCATCGTGCCGGTTTTCTCGGCGCGGACCGAGCCTATTCCTCCGCCCTTCCCGAGCGATTCCATTTGCCGGTGCGTGCCCTTGGCTATGAGCCAGTCTTCGACTATCGCGTTGACGAACTCAAAGTCCAGGCGAACAGTGGTGGTGCGATCCTGCTCGAGGGCACCTGGTGCTGCCCTGCGACACCGCGGCCACTCATCGATGCGACGGCGGACTATCGGGCGGGATCGATCGACCAAAGCACGTACGTGAAGCGCATCGTGGCCCGGTCCGAGTGGCACCTGAAGAAGAAAGACGGACCTGATGAAGATGGCTACGAGCGCTGGTCGTGTCCCGCGACCGGAGATCACCCGAGGCTCATCTGCGCGCACCGACCGATGTCACAAAAACCGCGAGACGGGCGGACGAAGGTGAACACGCCACCGGAGAACCCTCCGAAGTTGTGTTGCCAGTCGGCGATCACGATCGCCCCCGACGTCGGCGCGCGCCATCGCCAGCGGCTTGCGTTCGCGAGCAAGGAGTGGGAGCGACGCTACGCGACCTGTCGGAATACGATCGAGGGCTGGAATGGCTTCGTGAAAGATCCCGCGCATGAAGCCCTGGCACAGCCCGCGCGCCGCAGAGTGCGCGGCATTGCGGCCCAGAGCATCTTCTGCGCCTTGTTACTCATGGCTGCGAACATCCGGAAGATCCGCACACACCGTGAACTCATCGAAGCAGGCAGAACCGCGGCCGTCACCGAACGCGCCCGTCGACGCAGGATCAGTCTCTTGGACTACTCACCGCCGGGTTAAGAGCCCGAAGAAAACCGGCGCATTCGCCACGATCTGGGAAAGAGCATCTATTCGGTCGCGCTGAAGAGCGATCGGCCGACATGACACAGTGACACACACAAAGGGCAAACTGGATAATCGCACGACACCGGTTTTGTCGATGTAGTTGAGCCACTTTTGTCGATGACCCATGGAGCGGACGACGGGATTCGAACCCGCGACCCTCACCTTGGCAAGGTCATTTGCCATAACTCCACTACCAGCGAC
>DATKRV010000052.1:0-9570 GCA_035532075.1 Acidimicrobiales bacterium
CGAATCACCCAACTCGAGACTCAAAGAGCGCGTCAACATCGGGGGCTATCCGGTCAAGGAGCTGGGTGGTCTCGTCTGGGGCTACCTCGGTCCACTCCCGGCACCGGTGCTTCCGCCATGGGACTTTCTCGTCTGGCCCAATTCCGTGCGCCAGATAGCAGTGACGATCATCCCGTGCAACTGGCTGCAGTGCCACGAGAACTCCGCCGATCCATTTCACACGATCTATCTGCACGGACACTTCTTCAAGTACATCCTCGAACGCGATGGTTTGATGCACGAACGCAAGGCAGACGGTGACGTGCACCGCTCGGCACGCGAGATCGAGCGCAGCGTCGGAACCGACCATATTGTCTTTGCGCGCGACCAATATGGCTTTCGTAAGGGCGTGCACTACAGCGTCGAGCGCGGCGCCGACCGAGACTATGACTTCTGGCACCAGTACAACATCTTCCCCTACTACTCGCGCGGCGCGGGAGGACTGCGTTCACAGGTCAACATGCGCGTTCCGATGGACGATACGCACACCTACCATCTCAACTATTCCCTCTTCCATGCTCCGGGCATCGAGGCGCCGAAACAGGACTCGATTCCCTATTTCCATGCGCCGATGTACGACGAGGAGGGAAAGCCGATCCTCGACTACGTGCTGGCACAGGACATGGCGGCATGGTGTTCACAGGGAGCCATCACCGATCGCACGAAGGAGACCTTGGGAGCAACTGATCTTGCGGTGATCGAGTTCCGAAACATCATCGACGAACAGATCACTGCCGTCGAAGAGGGTCGAGATCCCGTCAATGTGTTTCGCGACCCAGACGAACTCGGAGAGATCGTCAACCTCGAGCCGGCGATCGGATCGAAGATGACCTTCGGTGGTGGACGCGAACGCATCCACGACGGCTACTACCGAGATGACGCCGACCGCTACAGCCCGGCGATGGATCTCGCATCCGATCTGTCAAGACGTGCCTGGGAGGCCGGAGCCTACAAGTCCTAACGGGGCCGACGAGTCCTTGTGGCACCAGCTCTCAACTGCCATCCACGCGCGACCAACTCGCGCCAAGTTGTGCGAATCGGAGCCGCTACTCGGGAGAGCGGTCGCCCCCGGGCGTGCCATCGACACACAGCGCATCACGGAGGATCTGGGCGAGATGCCTTGGGCGATGCGAACTGAACTCCGCGATCTGGGTTCGACAGGAGAACCCGTCTGCGACGACGGCAAGTGGCGCCTCGCCGTCATCCTCGGCGCGGGCAATCCTCGAGAGCACCGAGCGCTCGCCGATCGCGCGCGACAGCGCATAGTGACCCTTTTCGAACCCGAAGTTTCCCGCAAGTCCACAGCAGCTCGTCTCGGTCTCGACCAAGTCTGCGCCGACGAGGCGAAGCAGCGCCTCCTCGTCGGCATACCCCGTCGTGGCGCGTTGGTGACAGTGCACCTGGGCGAGATAACGATCTCCCGAACTCAATAAAGGACGCGAGGGCGATTGCGCCAGAATCTTTGCCACATGTTCACCGAGCGAGCACACCCGCGAGGCGATCGCCAATGCCTCGTCATCATGTGCGAAAAGTTCCGTGATCTCGTCTCGCATCATCGAGGCACAGCTCGGTTCGAGCACCACGATCGGCGAGGATGACGAGGAGAGCGCGCCAAGCGATGTGATCGTCGCGCGCAGCGCCGCACGGGCCCGGTCGAATTGGCCGGTGGAATACCAGGTCAACCCGCAACAGATCTCCCCGCTTGGAATAACCGCCTGCTCGCCGAGCGCGCCAAGGACTGCGAGCGCGGCCTCGCCCACCTCCGGCGAGAAGTAGTTGGTGAACGTATCGGGAAAGAGAATGACTCCCGGTGCATCCGGATTCTCGCGGGCAATTCCTTGCAGGGTGTGTTTGGCGAACTTCGGAAGTTCCCGCGCCTGGTCGATTCCTCCGAGGAACTTCGCCAACGGTGCGAACGGAGAGGCGAGCAGCCGATTGGCGAATCCTGCGATCGGCAGGGTCCTCCTGGCGAGCACTGGAAGATATCCGAGTGCGTAGTGCGAACGCGGACGCAAACGTCGCTCGTAGTGGTGTGAGAGGAACTCCGCCTTGTACGAGGCCATGTCGACACCGACTGGACAGTCAGATGCACATGCCTTGCACGAGAGACACAGATCTAGCGCATCCCTGACCTCCTTTGATCGCCAGCCATCGACGATCAGGTCGCCCGCGAACATCTCTGAGAGAAGACGCGCGCGCCCACGGGTCGAGTCACGTTCGTTGCGCGTGACCTGGAAGCTCGGACACATCGCACCTCCATCGAGTCTGCGACACTTGCCCACCCCGACACAGCGCCGCGCGCTGCGTTCGAGATCCCCGTGATCCACCTCGAGTGCGAGGTGCGGGTTTTGATTGATCGTACGCACCGGAATGCGGATACGAAGATCCGCATCAAGCGCTCGCGGAGCGACGACCCTGCCGGGATTCATCTGTGCGAAGGGATCAAAGATCTGCTTGAACTTCGCGAACGCCTCGAGGATCACCCTTGGATACATCTTTCCGAGCAGCTCGCTACGCGCCTGACCGTCCCCATGTTCGCCCGAGAGCGATCCCCCGAAAGAGACCACGAGATCCGCCGCCGCCTCGATGAAGCGTCGGAAATCCCGACGTCCATGGTTGGTCAGGAAATCAAAATCGATGCGGATGTGCATGCATCCCTCGCCGTAGTGGCCATAGTGCATTCCCTGACGTCCATGCTCGGCCAACAGTGCATCGAAACCGCGCAGATAGTCACCGAGATGCTCTGGTGGAACCGCGGCATCCTCAAAGCCCGGCCATGCCTCGGAGCCGTCAGGAAGGCGCGTCGCGAGGCCCGCGCCATCCTCGCGAAGACGCCAGATCGCACGTTGTTCGTCAAGATGCTCCGCGACCGCCGCCCCGATCGGCACCGAGGTGTGCATCACCTCGCGGACGAGCTCATCGGCTCGATGGCGCGCCTCAAAGGGCGTATCGCCTCCGATCTCGAGCAACAGCCACCCCTTGCCGGCAGGCAGGAGCCTCGCACCTGCGCCTGCACTGGTATTCCTTGCAAGCGCGACGAGGCGAGCATCGAGGCCCTCGATGGTGAGCGGTCGATGAACGAGCAGCTCCGGGACAAAATCGGCCGCGATGTAAAGGTCCGGGAATCCCAGCACCACGAGAACTCTCGACCGTGGTGGTGCGACAAGTTTCAACGTTGCTTCGAGCAAAGCGACGCAGGTACCCTCGGTCCCCACCAGCGCGCCAGCAAGCGACCCGCCGCGTTCGGGAAGAAGATGGCCGAGGCCATATCCCGATACGCGGCGCGGCATCGGTGGACCCATCTCGGTCCGGATCACGGACTCATAGCGCGAGAGGAACTCCTTGAGACTCCGGGAGAGCCCGACGGCAAACTCCGATCGATTGTTCGCCAGTTCGTCGAGCGTGGAAAGATTGATCACCTCGCCCGAATAGGTCGCGGCCCGCAGCGCAATCACATTCTCGTCGGTCTTGCCCCACGGCAACGAATGCGCTCCACAGGCATTGTTGCCGATCATTCCGCCGATCGTGCATCGATCGTGCGTTGAGGGATCTGGACCGAACCTGAGCCCGTGGCCGGCCACCTGACGCTGGAGTTCATCGAGCACCACACCGGGCTGAACACGCGCCAGCCTCGCCGCCGGATCAACTGCCACGACGTGGTCGAAAAATCTCGAATAATCGATCACGATCCCCGACCCGACCGCCTGACCTCCCGTCGATGTTCCTCCTCCACGCTGGACGATCGATACCCCGTGATCGCGCGCCTTCGCGAGCGTTGCAAGTACATCCTCCTCGGATCGTGGAAAGACCACCCCGAGCGGAACGATGCGATAGTTCGAGGCGTCGGAGGCAAACAGCGCACGGGCTGAGAGCGATGAATCGACCTCCCCCGAGATCGAGGAGGAGAGCGCGGAAAAAAGCGATCGATCGCGCTCTGACAGATCGGCTTTGGCATTCATACCGATCCGACCTTGACCCGATTATCCGTGGCGGGGTAGCGCGGTGAGCAGGCGGACGCGCGCGACATCGCGACGGATCTGGTCGACAAGCTCCTCGACCGTTTCGAATCGACGTTGGTCGCGTACCTGTTCGGTGATCTCGACCCGAAGCCGCTCACCGTAGAGGTCGCCGTCAAAGTCAAGCAGGTGTGCCTCGACGAGACATGTTCCCGTCTCGTCATAGAACGTCGGCCGATGACCAATCGAGATTGCCGCGACGTAGACCGTGCCCTGCTCGCGGGTGACATATCCGGCGTACACACCCTCATCGGGCAGTGGCACCGACTCGTCTCCGAGCACATTGGCAGTCGGAAATCCGAGCTCTCTTCCACGATGGTCTCCCGATACGACGATCCCCTCAACGACGCTTAGCATTTTGCGACCCTAGCAAGCCAGGCCTGTCCGGGGTCAAATCACCATCGATACCCCCGTGCGGTGCACCGGAATGCCCGCCAGTCAGCTTCGCCGCCAACTGAACTGCACGATGAGCAGTGCCAAAAGTACGAGACCAGAGGCGACCGCGAAGGGAACAACGGGATCGATGCCGAACAGCACTCCACTGATCGCCGCGGCAATGGCCGTCGCGGCGGTGCGTGAGGTGCCGACTACACCCTGGGCGGCTCCCTGATCATTGACTCCAACCGACTGCGTGACGATCATCATCGCCGAGGGCCCACCGAACACGGCGCACACCGCCTCGACCGAACCGAGACCGATCAACAAGACGACTGCATGCATGAACGGATAGAGCACTGCAAAGCCCGCAGAGATCAAGATGGAGACCATCGCCAACCGTTTACGGTTGACCCGTTCGGCAACCCTTCCCGCCGGAACACTCAGCGCCGCAAAGGGTAGGGCAAAGAGCGTCCAGGAGAGTCCGATCTGAAAGGTCGTCGCGCCCCTCGCATCGAGCAACAGCGTCCAACAGGACTCGTAGGCACCGCCGAGGAAACCCAGCGCGCTGAAAAAGGCAATCGCGCCGATGAGACCGCGCGTGAAGATGCTGACGTTCTGGTTCCGATGCAAAAGCGAGACGATGCGCGCGCTGATGAAACCCTCCCTGGTCGCGATATCGTCAATCGGCCCAAGCTCGAGGGTGACTGGTTCTTCCCGTTCGGGTTGAGCCATCCGCGACGCCATGCGACCCATCGGCAACCATGCTGCCAGCGCGGCAATGCCAGCGGCAACGAACAGCTCTCGAATCGAACCAAGTCCGGCGAGCGAGCCGAGAAGTGGACCGATCGCGAATGCGCCCATCTGGCTTGCATAGATCGCCCCGAAGGCACGCCCCTGACGTTCGAGGGGCACCCGGGATCCAATGATCGCCCCCTCGGCGATGCTCGCCGCGCTCGATCCGATTCCCTGCAATCCGCGAAAGACAATCGCGAATCCGGGACCTGTGGTGAGAGCGAATCCAATACTGCCAATCGCGAAGACGACAAGGCCGGCGAGCAGCACCGGGGGGGCGCCAATCCGGTCAGCGAGGCGCCCCACGGGGTACTGGGTCACCACACTCGCCGCAAAAAACGCCGCCATGACGACTCCGACGAGCCCCGGACTTGATCCGCCCCTTCTCAAAAAGCTCGGCAAGAGGGGCAACATCGCGCTCGAACCGACAAAGAGCAGGAAGTTCGACAGAACAAGCGCGACGATAAAGCGCTGGTTGACGCTCGCCTCGCTCGTTTTCGCTCCCAACGGCACCAGAACACGCTAGGCATTCCCTGCCCGATTCTCCAGTTCCCCATCGACGGGTCATCCATACCGGCCCGACGAAGATGACCGATCCCGCGAGACTCGGACCGGAACGAAAATACTCCGACAACGGGAATAATGCGCTCTTCGATGACGTTGCTCATTGCGTATCCCGGAGCCCCTCAACCGAGATCCTCTCGGCCCGAAACCCCTATGTCTGTCTCCAGAGCTATTTTCGAGAACCAGTACTGGAACTGAAGTCTTTTCCATATCGACAAACGAAGGAACGATGACAACACAGACAATGCCGACAGCGCCAATCGATCAAGAGCCCGATCCTCTCCGCTGGTGGGCACTTGGCGTCATCGCGTTCGCGCAGTTGATGGTCGTGCTCGACGCGACGGTCGTCAATATCGCGCTTCCCTCCGCACAGCGCGATCTCCACATCTCGACGCTGAACCGTCAGTGGGTAATCACGGCCTACACGCTCGCGTTCGGTGGACTTCTTCTCCTCGGGGGGCGCATCGCCGACTTTGTCGGGCGCAAACGAATATTCATCATCGGTCTGATCGGTTTTGCCCTCGCGAGTGCGCTTGGCGGCCTCGCGCAGAATCAGGAGATGCTCTTTGCTGCACGCGCGCTCCAGGGAAGTTTCGGCGCCCTGATGGCGCCAGCTTCGCTTTCACTGCTCACGGTCACCTTCACCGAAACCAGGGAACGCGCAAAGGCCTTCGGGGTTTACGGCGCGATCGCAGGAGGGGGGGCCGCGATCGGACTCATCCTCGGCGGCGTCCTCACACAATACGCGACCTGGCGGTGGTGTCTTTTGATCAACACCCCGATCGGCGTGGTCGCCGCGTCGGGCGCGATCCGGTTCATCAAGGAGAGCAAGGCACACGGCGACACCCGGTACGACCTGCCAGGTGCTCTCAGTGCGACCATCGGACTCGTCGCGCTCGTCTACGGCTTCACCATGGCAGATCAGGATGGCTGGAGCTCTCCGACCACGATCGGCTATCTCGTGGCCGCGATGGCACTGCTCGTTGTTTTCGTCCTGATCGAGCTTCGGACAAAGCACCCGCTCCTCCCTATGCGCATCCTCGAAGACCGTAACCGAGGTGGGTCATTCCTCGGATCGTTCATGGCCGGCGTCGGGCTGTTCGGAATGTTCCTCTTCCTTACCTACTACCTCCAAGGAACCCTCGGCTACAGCGCGCTCAAGTCGGGGATCGCCTATCTCCCTTTCTCCGCCGGAATCATCTTCGCGGCAGGAATGGCAAGCAAGCTATTGCCAAGATACGGCCCGCGCCCATTGATGGGGAGCGGATTCTTCGCCTGTTCCGTCGGACTCGCGTGGCTCATCACGATCGGAGTCCACAGCTCGTACTGGGCGCATGTCCTCCCCGCCGAGCTGATCATGAGCATCGGACTCGGATTCGCGTTTGTCTCACTGAGCAGCACTGCGCTGATCGGCGTGGCAGATCATGATGCCGGGGTCGCAAGTGCGATGGTCAACACCACCCAGCAGGTCGGGGGTTCGCTCGGTACGGCGCTGTTGAACACCTTTGCCGCATCGGCAACAGCGAGCTATCTGGTCGATCACGTCGGACATCATCGGCCCTCGAAGGCAATCGCCCAGGTGGCGCTGGTGAGCGGATACCACCGGGTGTTCTCGATCAGCTCCGTCATGTTGCTCGGCGCGTCGATTGCCTGCTTCGCGCTCGTCGAACCGATCAAGCGACGCCGCTCACGCGCGACTGGGCAAATCCTCGAGCAGGCACTCGCCAACTGAGCCAAACGATTTTGCCACGGGTTCGCGTTGGCACCTCGCTGCAGCGTTCGAGGCGCGTTATTGCAAGATGTTGACGGCGCGCGAGATCACGATCGCCACCGTCAAAAACGAGGCGAACGACTGCACCATCATCAACAGCTTCGCCCACGCAGTGAGCGGCATCGTGTCGGTGGGACTGAAGGCCGTCGCATTCGTAAACGAGGTGTAGAGATAATCAAGGAATTTCGGACTCCACGTGTCACGCGTCGCGCCGACTGCGACCATCTGGGGAAAGAGGAAGTCGGGTTCGCGGCGATCCGCGCCCAGACGTGCTCCCGGTCCCCCTCGATCGAGCTCCCAGTACCAAAGTCCAAACACCAGAACATTGGTCAGCCAGATTGGAACCGAGGCCGTGACGAGTGCTCGTCCCGTTGTCGGAGAGGAGACATGCGAGACAAGCGCATGGATCAGCTCTCCGAGCGAGACGACGTTCGCCGCATTGATCAATACAATCAAGGCGATCGCCGCGGCTCTCAGGTAGCGCGTCTCACTCGAGACGCGCTTTGGGTTCGCGACCAGCAATGCCGTCGCGAGCGCGCCCTCGAGGAGGGGAATCAACCAGCGGGGACCCATCCCGGTGATGACGCGGTCCGGCAGGATCACCTGCAACACGATCGCGACTGCGACTGCCAATGAAGCAGGCCATCGATGTTCGGAGACCGCGACGAACCCCCACTCTGCGCGGTGGTCGAGTTCCCCCCCGCCAGAGCCCTCAGCTGAGGTCGACATGTCGTTTGCTCCTTCGGTTCAGGCGATGCCAGGGAGATGCAACCGACTCAGGTCCGATCAGCTGCCTCGGCGACTCTGCGCAGGAGCTCCTGGGCAAGCGGGATCGCAGGACTGTAGCGATCGACATCATCGTTGTAATAGTTCGAGGTGTAGTTCGCACGAAACAGCGCTGCCGCTGCTACGCCGGTCTTGGTACGCGCCGCGAGACGCGGTTCGAACTCGATCATCTCTCCGACCTCCTCGCGGTTGAAAAAGACATTCATTGGCTGTTGTCCCGCCTCGACCAGGGCAATCTGCTCCTCGATGATCTTGCGGAATTCGATGATCGCGAGATCAGTCGCACCGAGGTGTTCTTTCGACCGGTCGGTCCGTTCGCCCTGTGACCACCACGCCGCCATGTCCTGTGAAAGGACATAGTCGAGCACCGGCTTGCCCACTTCATCAAAGATCGGCGCGTCGAAATAGGGCACGCTGTCTTGCGCGGGCGCCTCGACGCCCGGCTCATGAAAGACGATGTAGCTGAGGTGATAGGTATGCGTGTCATCCATCGGGACACGGATGTTCACCTGGGTCCGGATGCCGCCGGCACCGCGCGAGAAATACGGGAAGATGTTGTAGGGAAACCAGTGCACGGTGTCCTCTGTGGCTCCCTTGGCCTTGGAAATCTTGAGGCCCTTCTTGAAACCGAACGCGTCGCGCTCAAAGGCGATCCCATCCGCCGCATCGGTGCCGCGCATCGAGAGATAGGCGCGGTGTACCTCCGGGTTTGGTGCGCGCTCGTCAAGTGTGCCGAGTCGCTCGAGCTGGTATTTGAAGAAGTGTCCATGCAGGTAGGTGTTGTGATAGGGGTCGGCGGAGTTCTCGTGGCACTGCAGCCAGTTGCACGGGATGATGGTGACGGCGACCTGACGGATCGCGTTCGGCACGACGAGGAAGTCATAGGGGGGCAGCACCGGCGCCGGAAGTGGCCCGATGTAGCCCCAGATGAGCCCTCCGAGCTCCTCGACCGGGTAGCCACCGATGTTGACCTTTTCCTTCAGTCTCGAGTTGGGTGACTCGAGTGGGGTCTCGATGCACTGTCCGGTCTCGTCATAGCACCAGCCGTGATAGGGACACCGGAGGCCCTTGTCCTCGGGGATCCCGAACACCAGGTCGACGAGCCGGTGTCCACAGTTCCTGCCGATCAGTCCCAGGGTTCCCGAGCGGTCGCGATAACAGACCAGGTCCTCTCCGAGGATCCGGACGCTCTGGACGGGGTTCTCGTCGAGCTTCGCGCTAGGA
>DATKRV010000053.1:0-4311 GCA_035532075.1 Acidimicrobiales bacterium
ATCCGCGCACCAGCCGAAGCGTCAACCGTGACGCTCGGGTAGGAAGAACTGGGCGATCTTCGTTTCAATCAAACAGACGAGCCAGGACTGGCGAGGCAGTCAGCACATCTGACCCCCTACACATCCGCAATGGAGAGGATCGTGAAAAAAGCACGGGCACCAGACCGCGTCTCCTGCGTCTGCCCACCCAGCGGATGACGACCGCCCAGTGCGGCTCGCTCTATCCCTTTCAGGCCGACGCTGGTCTTGGTCCGCGCGGCGTATTGATGGGATCGACCTGGCCAAGTGGCGCGCCCTATTGCTATGACCCGTTCGCGCTTTATGCCGATGGTCAGCTCGACAATCCCAATCTGATGGTCTTTGGAGAGCCCGGAAGTGGAAAGTCCGCAGCGGTGAAATGTCTGATTGCCCGCCACGTCGGACTGCTCGGTCGGGGCGGTGTTGGTCGACAGGCGTTCATCGTCGACCCGAAACGTGAGTACGAGGGGCTCGCCAGGGCGCTTGCGATGACGCGCCTCGAACTGCGTCCCGGTGGACCGCATGCGATCAACCCACTTGGTCGACTGTCCGGTTCGGTCGAGACCCCAGAGACGACGCTGATCCGTCGTTCTCGTCTCATGGCAGCGCTGCTCACCTCACTTGCGGGACACCCGCTGACGCGCGAAGAGGACGCGGTACTCGGATGGGCACTCGAATCGCTTTGCAAGAGAGAGCAGAATCGTGGCACTGGCCAAGACGCCTCGCTCGTCGAACTGAGTAGGACGCTCGAATCACCCTCCGAGGAGATGGCACAACGCGGCGGTGTTTCGATCACAGAACTCACGCGTATCGCGCGACCGCTGTGGCTGTTGATCGACAAATTGGTCCGACGTGATCTCGCGGGGATGTTCGACGGCGAGGCGTCGTTGGCTGGCCTCGCTGCCTCTGGAACGGGCATTGTGCTCGATGTCGCATCGGTATTTGCTGACAAGGCGCTGTTGCGTCTCGTCATGCTCGCGGCGATATCGGTGCTCCAAGCCTGCTACCTCGTCGGTGACGCAACCGACGAGTGGTCCGTGCCGCGCAGGTTCTTGGTCGTCGACGAGTGCTGGTCGATGCTTGGCTCAGAAGAGGCCGCGCGGTTCTTGCAGGAGAACTGGAAGCTCGCACGAGCACGTGGGGTCGCGAACATCGCGGTCTGCCACCGGGTAACCGATCTTGGCGCACAGGCAGACTCTTCATCTGCCACGTCAAAGATCTCAGGTGGCCTGTTGGCTGATGCACAGACCCAGGTGCTCTTTCGGACGTCAGCTCATGTGCTTGATGAGACACGGTTAGCGCTCGGTCTGACGCGCACCGAGGCCGAGATCATCACCCGACTTCCCAAAGCAACTGCGCTCTGGCGGGTACGGGGACGCTCGTCGCTGGTCCGTCACACCAGGTCGCCCTATGAAAAATCTTTTACCGACACGGATTCAAGGCTCTCAGGATGAACATCTCCGCCAGGGCTCTGATGCATGCAATGAAACAATCCTTGATGAACATCTCCGTCGCGCGCAGCAACGTCTATCGCGACGTGAGCAAACACAACGATTCAGCGAACAGGCGCATGACTGCACTTGCTCCGGGCGAGATGCTCCTTGGCGCTGTGCTCGTTGTGCTGGCAATCACCCTTGGCATCGTTGACGTCGTCGGTGCATTCCTCGCACACACGCGACTCATTGCATTGAGCGCAACGGCAACGTTTCTCATGCGCGTATTTGGCCACCCCGGCGCACCGTCGACCGCGTGGCCAATACACGCTCAACACTTTGCTGCCTTCGCTTTTTGGGGTCTGGCGGCGACATGCATGATTCCGCCGATTGTATGTGTCGTATTCCTTGCGCGACATCGCGCACACCACGACACGAAGGGATTTGCGACGCGCGAGGAACTTGCACGCGTCGCAACTCTTGAGGCGGCGAAAAGACACGCAAAGGTGACACGACCCTCGACACCAATCGTCGATGCTCCTCCCGGGACGTTTGGGTATTGCCTGGGTGTCACGGTCGCGCCCCGTGGTGTTCCACTCTTCGCCTCTTTCGAGCACTCCCTACAGCTCGTCGCTCCTCCTGGTGCTGGCAAGACACTCCGGGTCCTCGCACCAATTCTGCGTCACCATCCTGGCCCCGTACTTGCCACCTCGACCAAGCCCGATCTCTATGAGACCTCAGTGACTGCACGCGAGCAGTTCGGTCCCGTGTTCGCGCTCGACCCCGATGACCTGTGTCCTGCTGCAACACCGCTGCGTTGGTCACCGGTATCAGGATGTACTGACAGCCGGGTCGCCGAACGACGTGCATCGGCATTGGTCGCCGCCTCAGGTGACTCAGCAGATGTGCGCGGCGGAGGCTTCTTTCGCCGCTCCGCGGTCGCGGTACTTGCGAGCTATCTCCATGCCGCGGCACTGAGTGGCTCTTCGATGCACGACGTGCTCACCTGGTCGGTAAGACCACACGATCCAGCGCCGCTGCGGATACTCAGTGCCCAAGCTGAGGGCTCGATCGATTGGAGCGCACGGCTGCACAGCCATACGACTGGGGCAGCCGAGACGACCTCGGGCGTAATGCGCACCGTCGATCTCGCGCTGTCATGTTTTGCCGATCCTCATGTACTCGCGCAGACCACCCCTCGCGATGGCGAGGAATTTGTCTTTGGTGAGTTCTTCGCTGACAACGGCACCGTGTATGCGCTTGGCAAGGATCGTGGAGCACTCGGGGGATCTGGTCCACTGATTACTGCGTTTGCCGATGAGCTCGTACTTGCCGGTGAACTCCGTGCAGCATCCATGCCGGGCCGGCGACTCGATCCTCCGCTTCTCGCCTGTCTCGACGAGGCACCATCGATTGCTCCGCTGCCCGGTCTTCCCGCACTCGTCGCCGATGGGCGCGGACGCGGGATCGTCGTCATGATCGCCATGCAGTCGTTCTCCCAGGCCGACGCGAGATGGGGACGCGAGGGAGCACGCACAATCCGCAACGCAGCGAGCATCCTCATGGTCTTTGGGGGGCTTTCGGTTGCAGCTGATCTCGAAGAGCTCTCAAAACTGTGTGGGGAAAAGTCGATCGAGCGGGTATCGCTTACCGAGACCGGCAATGGGACATCGAGCCAGTCACGACATCTCATAGAAGAACCGGTGTTGAGCCCTTCGGCGATCCATGCACTCGATGAGGGGACCGCGCTGATCTTCTTTGGTCGTCTACCGCCCGTGCTTGCCTACCTGCCGGGACTCTGGGAACAAAAGGACGCTGAGCAGGCACTCGCGGAAGAGGCAGCGGCGAGGGTAGCGAACGACATCGCGCGCAACTTGAGGTCACCACTCGTCGACGCACGTAACACCTCACAACAGACAACCGATCACAAGGAGCTAACCCAATGAGCATCACGACCGATAGAGCTACCACAGCCAGCGTGACGACCGAAGAACTTGTATCCGACTTTGAAACCTCGACAGACGCTGCGACGAACACTGATCCTGCACATCGAGACTGGATCCCCACCTGTTGGAGTGACGAGGCGCGATTGATTCCTGGAGCGTACCAATTCAATGATGAGATCAAACCCTGGAACTGGCTTGAACTCGACGCTAACGAGGCGGAAAAGCTCTGGTCATTACTCTTTGGATTTGTCGCGTTCTTCAACAAGCGTTACGGAGAGCGCATCGACAAACAAATTCCACCATGTTGGGCAGAACACGGCCCAATCGTCGAAGAGTTGACAACATTAATGTTCGCTCGATGGCACGCGTTTGAATCGCCACAAGGCTCAGTCGGCGGGGCACAGTACTGGCATAGCTACACACTTCCAGCCTTCTATATCCGGATACTTGATTGGTTCGGTGACGATGTGTTGGCGTGTCAGCAGGGAGGGCACCGCGACCAACACAACCAGCCACACGAAAGCGATTCGTCCTGGGTGGTAAGAAGCGAGATCATCAGCATTCTCGATATTACAAAACGGAGGAACGCGAAGACTGGAGAGGCGACAGATGCAGACGAAACGCCTCACGGCGTCGAGATACCGTTCCTATGGCAACCAACCAAGACGCCTCCCCAGCATCGAGGCGGTAAAGAATGATTCAGCAGACAACTCGCGGTTTTGACAAACGCGGACTCGAGGCAGAACAACCAAAGTTAAAATTCGGTGACGATACTGATTTCGCGCCTTTGTTAAGCAAACCCGAGGAACTCTTAAGATGGATGACACCAGCTCGAACCGCTGAATTGCTCGGCTTTACTCGGAATACGATTTACCAACTCATTAGAAAAGGAGAGATCCCTGCAATAAAAATAG
>DATKRV010000054.1:0-6308 GCA_035532075.1 Acidimicrobiales bacterium
GTTGGGCGCCCCTCTCCGCCTTGGTCTGCGAGCTCAATGAAACGATGGCCATTGCTCACGCGGAGCGACCGAATCTCTCCCGTGACCCAGCATTCGTCGGGGAACTGATCCGAGAGCGCCCGCTTGATCCGCGCGTAGAACTGTGCAATCGAAAGTGATTCGCGGTCACCTTCGATGGGTTTCTCCCCCCCCTCTTCGGTGTCGCGCCGAACAGCTGGCCTGCGCTTTGGCTTTGGCGGAGTGATGGCGTCCTCGGTGGCCCGCTGACGAAGGAGCTCGATACGCATCTTCAATCGTTCGGCGACGTCATCTGGGCCAACTAAACCCCCGGGACTTGCCGATTCTGCGTCAGCGGACGGGTCCTCCACCTGAGCAATGCTGCGCGATTCGCGAAGCCGACGTGGCTTCGAAGCTGGCTCATCTGGCTGTCCTCCAAAATCAAAACGCTGTTCTTCCAGAGGACCCATCTGCACAGGCTACCTGTATGGCCCGAATTTCCCTAACTTTCCCGCATGCCAGGTCGATGTGCATACGGGGTCAACGCGCGTGCGAAGATGGGTGCGACGAGTCGGCCGGGTGGCCGCGTCATCGGTGCGCAATCGCCGGTGCCGAGGAAGGTCGGGGCTCCAAAGGGCAGGGTGCTCGCTAACGGCGAGTCGGGGTGACCCGCAGGAAAGTGCCACAGAAAATAGACCGCCGATGGCCCTTCGGGGCACAGGTAAGGGTGAAACGGTGCGGTAAGAGCGCACCAGCGAATCCGGTGACGGGTCCGGCTTGGTAAACCCCACCTGGAGCAAGGTCAAGCAGGAGACGGGCGGCCCGTCCAGTGTCTCCAGGTAGACCGCTGAGATGGATGGCCACCGTGTGGACGACCTCCACATACAGAACCCCGCCTATAGGCCGACTCGTCACCACGACTCGCGAGCAATCACAAAAAGGGTCCGTGAACTGCTCTTGTATTCTCTGCCGCCAACTGGCATTGACGGCTGTCCGCACCAGATCTGCGTAGGGCCAACCAATACGACCTGACAGCATTCGGAGGTAGACGACCGTCGGGGCGCTTGTCGCCCCGAATGGTCAGTCCTCGGGGGTGCAGTCTCAAGGATAAATCTGGGCCGATTGCGCAAATCCCGGTCATGCGAGACCAGCGAAACACCAAGTCGATTCGCCCTCGCCGCGAACCGGCGATCTGTGTCATGAGCCCGTAGATCAGGTGCATCTCCAACCGGCCCACGATCGACGCGCAAACGGGCCAAGACATCCACAAGGAACCCACCCTGGCCCCGGGGAAGGACGGAAACCGATTCGTTGCGCACCGTTCAACTGAAGAGGATGTCGATGGCCGCGGTGCTCGCCGACGCGCGACAAAACAAAGGCGAGGGGATATCCAGCGCTCGAGCGGGTACCGACCACGCCACGGGCCTGATCGCGTTCATCTTCCAGCTGCATCACCAGTTCGCCGGTGACAAGATCACCTTGATCCAAGATGGTCTGTAGCGTCACCCGTGCAGAAAGATGGAGACGTTCCTTGTCACCCAGTACTCCTCGTTGACCGTCGAGCGACTACCGACTCTTGAGTCTCTCCCCAACCCGTTCGAAGCGCTCCGGGGCAACCTCAGGGGCGAAGAGTTGGCGAACCTGTGCCTCGACAACACCAGCGATACCGAATATCGCGCACGACGAGGTGTCCGTCGGATCAAAAGAAAATGAATCTGGTATTCGCATCCTTGCGACACACCGGTCTTTCCGTATGACCAGATTGTCGCTGTATTGCGCGAGTCTCTGGAATCTTCGAACGCCAAGAAGAGATATGAAAGCCGATCGAGTCGGAGGTGCCGTGTCGAAGAGTACTGGACGGAACGTTCTTTGACGCCGCACGCTCTCTTGAACGCCGCCCTTCACGATTATCACGACAGACAGAATGAACTACCTTTGCAAATCGTGAAGACGAAGACGCATTTGGCAGCCAGAGGCCAAACCCAATCGTCGACGAGTGGCCGCGAAAGCTTTCGGCGCGATATCCAAGGACTTCGTGCAATCGCGGTGATATTGGTCATTGGAAATCATGCGGGTATCCCAGGCTTTGCCGGCGGATATATCGGTGTCGACGTCTTCTTCGTCATCAGCGGTTATGTGATCACAAATTTGCTTTTACGCGAGACCGCGAAGGGTCTGCGCGTGGGATTAGCGGATTTTTATTCACGAAGGATTCGACGCATAGTCCCGGCGGCCACTGCCACACTGATCGCGACCATGCTGATAGCCGAGATCATGCTCGGACCTCGAATGAATCCGCAGCTGCCGGGTGACGTTCGCTGGGCATCGCTTTTCGCGGCGAACATTCGCTTGATCACCACCGGAAGCAACTACTTCGTGCCGGGGATCAGCCCTTCACTCATCACGCAGTTCTGGTCGCTCGCCGTTGAAGAGCAGTTCTACCTCTTCTTTCCCATCGTCATCTTCCTCGGCGCCCGCTACGTGAAAATGGAGAGGCGTTGTGCGGTCCTCTCGATTGCCATCGCGATGGGGATCGCGCTCTCGGCATGGTGGTCCGTCCAGATCTCTGCGGGCGAGCCAACCGCGGCGTACTACTCACCATTCACGAGGTTCTGGGAGCTCGGTCTTGGCTGTCTTATGGCGACCCTCACGACGGGCCAGGCGACGCGAACCGTCCGGAGTGAGCAAATCGCCGTTTTCTTGGGCGTCGGCCTGCTCGCCACCGCCTTAGTAGAACTGAATTCGTCGAGCATCTATCCGGGCTCACTCGCCTGGTTGCCCTGTGCATCGGCCGCCGTCTTCATCTGGGCTGGCGTCACCGGGCCGCGTACGGTACTCGGAAAGCTCTTGTCGAACCGGGCCCTCGGCTACGTCGGCGACATCTCCTACTCGCTTTATCTCATGCACTACGTGTGGTTGAAGCTTCCCGGGCAGCTCGCGACTCCGCTGACTGGTTGGACGTGGCGCACCGTCGAGATTGCGGGAACGGTGGTCTCCGCGGCGCTCTCCTATCACCTCCTGGAGAATCCGATTCGCCGATCCCGGCGACTCGCGAACGATCGCATCGCGACGGCGCTCCTTCTCTGTGTCTGTATCGCCACCTCATGGACGGTGTCGATCGGCGTGGCAAGACTTGCTCACCTCGGCTGATCGCAACAGTCCGGACCTGGGATCTGGTCGCTAGTTCCATCCCGTAATGAAAGCAGGGTTCATCGTCGTGAGCCGTACATGGTAGATGCGTGCCATTTCGCGGATGACGTACGTCGCAATCACGTCTTCGCCGGCGAAGGAGAGGTGGATGCCGTCGGTCTGTCGAAGGGTCGTCTGCACATGGTTCACCTCCGCATTGCTTTGAAAGGCACCCTCAGGATTGGAAAAGAGAGCCCACGTTGACAAGAACGTGGTGTTCGGCTCGGACGTCGAGCCCTTTTTGAAAAGCGCGTTCAGAGTCTGCGTACCTTGGCTGTACGACGACGGCTGCATAATCGGCAACCCGATCCATAAGACGTACGCGCCGCTCAAAACCGCCTCGCGAGTCAGTTGTCGTACCCGAGCGAGGTAAGCGGACTTCCATGCGGTCGTCGGGAACTGGACGGCCGAGCCGTTCAGCTCGATGCCCTGCTGGTCGTTGCCTCCGAGGCAGACAACCACGAGCTGTGGGTGGATCCGCCGAAGGTCGGATGCGAGCTGCGCCGGCCAGTCGTAGTTCGCGACATCCGAAAGACCTGTCGACGACCTATCGAGCTGTACGAGACTCAGCCCAGACGTTGAGGCAAGGTGTCGCGAAAGGCCCCAGCCGAGGTCGTTGCCAAGAGAGTCCCCGATCTCGAGCACGGTGCACGAACCGACCGGCGCTGCCGGGGCAAAGGTCACCGAATGAGAGTTGCCCGACCGAAGATGCCCGTTCGATTCTGCCTGCACACGGCCGCTCAACGAAAGGCCGCACCCGCTGCCTGCACTGGAACGTGTCACGGCTCCGGTCACCGCGCCGAACACGGTGGTTGTCGTCGACGACCTCTTCGGGGCGGATGTGTGGATTCGGTGAGCGCCCTCGCCGTGCAGTGACGCGGGAGGAGACTTCGTCGTCGGCGAAGTGACGGTGATGATCAGTGCTGTCGCGATCAGACCTGCGAGCACGCTAAGAAGCTGCAGACGTAGCCGCCGGTCCGGAGCACGAAGGGTTGTGGTCAACGAGTCCATTCCTCAAGTGTGGCGTATGTGGCGGATTTCGACCGGCAAAGTGCATGTTCCTTGGGGATCCGACCTTCAACGGTGGCGAAGTCCAAGCCACCGATTGTGGTCGGCCGGAGATGGCGCGCGAGGAACTCGCGAGGTTGATCTCGAGGCCCTTGTGATCTCGCGATTGAGTGCGAACGCGAACCGCGCGCGGTTTTGGCCGCTTCGACATCGACGATCCAAGTCCCCCAGCTCCCAGCTCGGCATCAACAGCGGATCACTGCCGCGCGATCTCGATTGTTCATCGGGGATATTGACGGCGCCGGCGTTGAGAAATTCTCCAGACGCCAGTCTTGATCGCGCTCGGCACCGGCTATCCACAGCCGCTACCCCGCCGAAGCTCAAAGTCGGATGGTCCATGCTCGCTCCATTGCGCCAACCACGGCGCTCGCCAAACGATCTGCACCCGCCCCGGAAAAGTGCACGCCATCGGGATTTCGCATCAACTCAGAGGTGCCCCCGGGCCCCGGCAGGAACGCTGCGTACTGCCCGGCGGGGTTCGCGAAGAGCATCCAGGTCGAAACGAAGGTGACTCCGGCATGTGTCGCGGCTTCGGCTGCGTAGATCGCGTTCATCTGGGCCATCTCGGCGGAGAAATAACCCGAACCCATGATCGGCAAGCCGACCCAGATCACGTGGGCTCCTGCCTCGGTCGCCTCGGCCATCATCGTGGCGACTCGCTCGGCGTAGATCGAGCGCCATAGCGCGGTGCCGAATTCGACGGTGCGGCCCTGATCGACGAATCCTTGTCCGTCATCGCCGCCAAGCATGACGATAACTCCCTGAGGGTGGTACTGGGCGAGCTGCTGACTGAGGTGCAGCGGCCAGTTGTAGTAATCGGGTCTCGCAAGGCCAGTGTCGCCGACCGCGTTCTGGAGCACGGTGACGTGCTTGTTGGTGCCGAGCATGTCACGAAGACCAAAGCCGAGCTCTTCGCCGAGCGAATCGCCGATCTTTAAGAGCACGAGGTGATGCGACGCGATCGGTTGAACGATCGCGGGTAAACCGCCGCTCAACGTGGCCGTCCGATGCACCGATCGGTGACGTCGGCGGTGCGGAGCCAGTTGAACGATCTTGCCGTGCACGGGCAAAGCTGCGGTCGTCCGCGCAGCAACGTTCTCCGCCCGACCGGCCACAGCGGGAGGCACACCCAGGCCGAAGAGCAAGAGCGCGACCCCAATTCCTGGCAGCAATGGTCGCCAGCGGAGCACTCGAAGCACGTCGATCCCGGGCATACGGCGCAGGGTGCGACGGTCTGATCCAGCGAGGCTCTCGAACATCGCCAACTATATATCGCGTCGTCGGCGATTCTGGAGGGTTTCAAGTGACCGTTGTAGATCGGACCTCGAACGACACAAGACTGCCATCGGACAATTCGCTTGCCCCAGGTCGTCATGCGTGCTGTGGTAGAGCAACCCGCGAAAGACCCGATGACGAAAGGCGGATTCGAGTTCACGTTGGCGTCGAAGGGCTACCTATTCGCCGCACTCGATTTTCGGCCATGTGGCGCAAGGCCATCATCAATTCTGGCGCTGCGAGTTGGACTCGCCAGCACGCGCCGAGGCATCATGACGCGAGTCTGCTGATCCGCCACGGTGAATCATTCAGCGTCGTTCAGACGCGTCTTGATCATAAAAGGCGACGGAGGCGTTCGACACGCATGCGAAGCTGAGGCCAGATTGTGCATGAAGTGCAATGAAATCGCAGGTCACAGCGAGGTCGAGCCAGAAGTCTGCCCACAGCCCGACTCATCCCTGGTCCCTGTGTTGCGCCGCGCGAATGGGCGCGGGCCCTCGTGGCGCGCAAGACTCTCCAGAAGACGCTGCATTCGATAACGTGACCGAGTGAGAGCCTGATTGGAACATCGATCCACCCAGGTTCGCCATCAGCCACGTCGATGACACAGAGGAGGGCAGCTCATGATCACCACCGAGCACAACGACCGACTCACAAGGGTCGGCAAGGGAACTCCGGGTGGCGAGATGATGCGCCGTTACTGGCACCCGATCGCACCAAGCGCGAAGCTCGACGAGAACCCGGTACAGAGCGTGCGCATCCTCGGCGAGGACCTCGTG
>DATKRV010000055.1:0-22994 GCA_035532075.1 Acidimicrobiales bacterium
CGAGTGAATCGTCATATCCGTAGCGGAACTTCCACCGCACGGCCATCGCACAGATCACGCCGCCGGCAACGCCAATCAACAACGCCGGCATCGGACCTACGAAACCCGCACACGGAGTAATCGCGACCATTCCCGCGACCGCTCCGGAGACTGCTCCAAGTGCGGTCGCAACCCGCTCTTTGGCGCCTTCGAAGATGAGCCAGCCAAGCAGGCCAGCTGCCGCTGCGAGCTGGGTATTGATGAACGCATGCACCGCAATTTCATTTGCGCCGAGCGCAGAACCTGCATTGAATCCAAACCAACCAAACCACAGAATTCCAGCTCCGATGATGCTCATCGGAATCGAATGGGGCGGCATTGATTCGCGGGGCCAGCCTCTACGTCCACCAAGCACAAGCACAAGCGCAAGCGTTGAGAAGCCCGAGTTGATCTCGACAACGGTCCCTCCCGCGAAGTCAATCACGCCAAGATGAGCAAGCCAACCGACCGGGCTGAACACCCAGTGTGCAATCGGTGAATAGACGAGCAACGTCCAGAACACGATGAACACCGCAAAGCCCTTAAATCGCATCCGCTCTGCGACTCCACCGACAATCAATGCCGCCGTGATAATGACAAACATCATCTGAAAGATCATCACCGATCCCGACGAGACTGCGAGATGAGAGAACCCCGGCAAATCATGGGTCATCCCTCCGAGTCCTAGGAACCCGAGATTCCCGATCAGTCCCCCGCCGGCGTCGGTTGAGAACACAAGGCTGAAACCAATGACGGCCCAAAGCACGGTGACGATGCCCATGACGAAAAAGGTTTGAACCATAATCGAAAGCACGTTCTTCGATCGGACCATCCCCGAATAGAAGAGTGCAAGGCCCGGAGTCATGAACAACACCAATGCCGCGCTGACGAGAACCCAGGCAGTGTCTCCCGCGTTCATGTTCCCCCTCAATCTCTGATTGTCATGTAAACAACAAAGCGCCCGACGATGGCGCGAGATGGGCGCGACCGTCGCTCAATCAACAGGCAGTGCCACTCAGTGGCGACACAGAATGGACGGTGCAGTGTATCGCTCAACCTAAAGGCAGATAGTGAATTGATCCCTCCACTTGGAGACCTTCGTCTCGGGGGTTTCTTCGTCCCCTTTGGTCTTCCCGGACCAAAGGGGACGAAGAAACCCCCGAGAACGCGCTATCCAGTGATCAAAAAGCAGCGTGACTGTGTGGCGGACGTTTAAATGCAAGCTAAGGAGCCAACAGAACCGGGAGCAGATTCGAACCGCCGGCTTTCACCTGCGTACAACTTCAACTTAAACAAGCGCAGGACCGTTTGCCAGCTGTTCCGTCGCGCCCGTAGCGCGCCCGAAGGACGTTTTCGGCGAGCCAGGGACGCTGTTCATGCCCTATGGCTTTGGATTCTTTGGTGGAGGTGAGCGGACAACTCTCGAACCATGAAACATTCTCGCGAATCATGCTCCTGCACGGTCACTTAGGTGAAACGGAACGACGTCCAGTTGACCCAATCATCACTCCTCGTCGGACCACTGGGTCCGAGCGTTTGCGACAAGACGACCCTGATACGGTCCGTTCGATGCCACCCAAGTCGTAGCGTCAGGGCTTATCGAACTGTTCGGTCTTCCGGCCGGGTCGCGGGTCCTACGGAGCCGGGCCGGATATGTCACCCAGACGCCGCCGGTCTATTCGGACTTGACCGACTCGGAGAATCTTCGTTATTTCCACCGCCCTCGGAGCGCCGGGGGTTAGCTGATCACGACCGCCAACTTGTCGGCGACATGTGTAGGTGCGCAATTTGCATACCCGGAGACCGAGACGTGGTAGACGCCCGCCCTCGTATACCGATGGGCAATGCGCCAGGTTTCATGCTCTGGCGAGCCCGGACCCGCGCGACAAAACTGTGGCACCACGTTGGCGCGACTCGTTCCATCAGCGAATTTGAGCCGGTATCCAAGGGAGCCGATCGCGCTCCGAGCGGACAACCTCACGGTGAACTCGACTGCGACGCCGGGTGCTGCTCGCGCCGGAGTAACCGTCAAAGCGACGCTGAGACCGGCAGAACTTGTGGTGGTTGACGTCTGCTGTCGCACGGTAAGCGTTCCCGATGTCGTCCTTGTACCGGATCGCGGTTGGACCACTGATGCGGAGGACGCAGCTCCGCTAGTCGAGATACACGTTGCGCCGACAATTACACATACGCCAATCGCAAGATGTCGGACGAGCAGCGCAGCGCGAGGTCTCATCCCAAAAAGCTATCGGGCTTTGGCTGACGCCTGGTTCGAGAGAGCCCCGGTCCCCACCGCATTGACCGCGGCCACCTCGTAGTAATACGTCGTCCCATGCTTGGTGTTGGTGTCTTTATAGCTACACGTCGCTGAGGTGCAGCGCACGCTGACATAGTACGTCTCGCTGTTCGAGGAGCCGCTCCGGTAGAGCGTGTAGGAGGTGATCGTCGAGCCCCCGTTCGAGGAAGGCGCCGTCCAGCCGAGAAGGACGCCCTTCGGGGATGTCGTCGCAGCGCCGAGGTTCGTCGGCGCACCGGGGACGGTCGTTGCCACAGGGGTGGCGGACAGCTCGTTCGAGGCCAGCGAGTTCCCAACTGCGTTCACGGCCTCAACGGTGAAGTAGTAGGCCGCGCCGTTGGCGAGACCGCTCACGGTGTAGCTCGTCCCGCTGACCAGCGAGGAGTTGACCGGGGTGGCCGACTCTGCGCCGGGAGCGGTTCCTTCGTAGACGTCATAGCCAGTGATTGAGCTCCCGCCGTTGCTCGACGGCGCGCTCCAGCTGAGACCGACCGAGGCGTTGCCAGGCGCGGCCGCCTTGAGCGTCGGCGCACCGGGGACGGTCGTTATTGTCGGCTGGCCGGTGAAGGCGGCGATGCTGCTCGGCGATCCACCCGGTGTCCCGAGGCCCGTCGGGCCGTTGTAGCCGCCGACGCTGTCCGTGGCGTTGCAAAGGTAAGTACCGCACGACCCGTCGCTCCCCGAGGTCACGGCGTAGAGGGAGCTCGGCGAGCCATAGGGATACGACGCCAGGAGGTTGGAGGAACCGAGATGGCTCCCGGCCAGCGCATAGAACGAGCCGATGATCGGGGCGGCCACACTCGTGCCGCCGTAGATCGCGAACCCGGAACTGCCGTAGGTGTCGTAGACCCACACGCCGGTGCTCGGATCGGCGACGGCCGACACATCGGCGACGGTGCGATGGATGCACCCGGTGTCTTTCTGCCACGACGGCTTTGGCTCATAGCTGCTGCAGCCGGCGCCCGCGCCGCTCCAGACCGTTTCCGAGCCGTTGCGCGTGCCGGTGTTGGTGAGCTGGGAGAGGCTCGTGCCTCCAACGGCGGTGACGTCGGGCGAGGCGGCCGGAAACTCCACCCCGTAGCCGCTATCGCCCGAGCTGGCGACGACGGCGACGCCAGGATGGTCGTAGTAGTTCGTATTGTCGGTGGTCTCCGAGCCGTACTCGTTCGAGCCATAGCTGTTCGAGACGACATTGGCGCCGAGTTTGACCGCCTCGTTCACCGCCGTTCCGAGGTCGGAGATCGAAGCGCTGTTCGCCTCGACGAGCAGGATCTGGCACTTCGCACAGATGGCGCTCACCATCTCGACGTCGAGGGAGATCTCGACACCCCAGCTCGAATTGCCCACCGGGAGCGGCGAGGTAGTGCCGCTTTGGTTCACCTTCTCGAACACGCAGCTTGAAGAGGAGGACGAGATCGTCCCCGCCGGACAGCTCGTCAGGCCGAAGTACGACCGGTAGTAAGCGAGGTCGCTCGCCACGTGCGGATCGTCGTAGGCGTCGATGATGGCGACCGTCTGTCCGGCACCACCGCCGTTCGCCGAGGCTGCGGACGCGACGTTATACGCCGACTGCAGATAGGACGGATCGTAGGCACCGTTGTTGCCCAAGGTGTTCGCCGCCGCGCCGCCGCTTCGTGCGGGCTGTTCGCCGCTCCCCTTGGTGTCGGATCGGACGTGCACATCACAGTGTGCCGTGCCCGCCGACACGGCATACGAGCACACATTGACATCGGTCTCGCCGTCGGGCCCTTGATGCACGTGAAATCCAGCGGCAGGTGGGGAGCTCACCGGCGAAGCGCCACTGCCCACGCCATCGGCGAGAGCGGGGAGCGCGGGAACGATTGCCAATGTCAGGGCTGCCGATGCGGCGAACGCCAGGTCAATCAGCGAGCGATGACGCCGTGTTCTGAGGTAGGAACGTTCGTGCACCCGGTCGCTACATGATGCTTCAACATGGTTGCGCACAGCTATACGTCCTCCGAAAACCCACCGATTGAGTGACGCTGAGTGTAGTCCTTCGCCACCGCAAACTCACTGGGAAAAGCTCAAGATTTCCGAGGTCACCCAGCGTCTGCTCCAATCCTTCGTCAACGACCTCATGCCCCACCTCGCCCCAAAGACGGTCTCTCGCGCCTATGGAGTACTTCGGGCGATGTTCGCCTACGCCGTTGAGGTCGATCTCCTCTTTCGCTCTCCGTGTCGGGGCATCAAGCTCCCGCGCCTCGACCCAAGACCTCGCCAGGTGCTGAACTCATTCCAGGTTGCCGCAGTCGCCGAGGCGATGCCGCGGCAACACCTCCCGATGGTCTGGATCGGCGCAACCACCGGTCTTCGATTTTCAGAGGTTGCAACTCTTCGCGTACAAAACTTCGATCCTTTGATCGGCAGTCACTCGGTCACTCCGACAGTCACCAAAGACGGCCAAAGAGGGGCGATCCTCGATCCCCCGAAGTCTGCGGCCTCGAGGAGAACACCCGCGAATCCGAGATTTATCATTGAAATACTCACCGAACGCCTCGCGGCACACGACATCAATGCGAACGACGAGGACACATTCTTGTTCACATCACCCGATGGCGGTCTTATCCGCTACGCGAACTGGCGCAACCGCGTCTGGCTGCCGTCGTGCAAGAGGGCTGACTGGCATTGGCTTTCATGATCCTCGCAGACTCTCGGCAACAACGTTGGTCCATGAGGGGGTGGACATCAAAACGGAGCAGCCGCGACTCGGTCATTCCGATCCACGGCTCACGATTGAGCTCTATGCACAGGCGATCGGCAGCGCCGATAGATCGGCTGCCGAGCGCCTGGGCGAGATTCTCCATCTCCCGAGCACCGAAGATTCAGACGACAAAAGTTCCGGTCGCGAAATCGCTGGTCAGCAAACACCTGCCAAAAAGAGAAATCGATCGCACACGACGAGACCGAAATTGTCGAAATAGTGCGGGAAAACGCACTGTGAACAGGGGAAACGTGGTCGACCTTGAGCCACACAATAAGAACCCGGAACTCATTTCTGATTAAATAACGCTATAATTCTGTACATGACCACACTACCCATCGCCAATGCTCGAGCCCAGTTGTCCAAATTGGTTGATGAAGCCAGTTCAACGCACGAACGAATCGAAATCACGAAGAATGGACATCGTGCTGCGGTCCTCATGGGAGCCGACGACTACGACGCAATGCGCGAGACAATTGCTGTACTCTCCGACTCGACGCTACTTCTCGCTCACCAAGAGGGCGTACAAGCATTCTCAGAAGGCGACGCCCTCAACGGTGATCAGCTCGCCGAGGCAATGAAGAGTGCCGGGCGCGGTGTCGAAACCAAGTAGAGACCAATACAACCTCCTGGTCGCCCGTTCGGTAGTAACGGCCCTCACTGATGTGCTTCCCGAAAAGATCGCGCACGCGGTGTACGAATTCATCACTGGGCCGTTGCTCGAAAATCCAAGACGCGTTGGGAAACCACTCGAACCTCCCTTGGCACCGGCGTACTCAGCGCGCCGCGGCGACTATCGGGTGCTGTACTTCATTGATGACGTCACGCACACCGTGAAAGTAACCGCGATCCGACATCGTGCAGACGCGTATCGGTCTTGAACCACCGGGATCGACCTATGTCCTATTTGAACGGTTCGCTCAATCTGAGCAATCTGATTTTGTGGAGGTGAGCGGACTCGAACCGCCGACTTCCACGTTGCGAACGTGGCGCTCTACCAACTGAGCTACACCCCCACGACGCCATCAACACCCTTCAGCGGATAGCAATTCGTGATTCGATAAAGGATAGTCGGCGATTCTGCGTCAGAAGTCCGCTGTCGACAGTGAGAATACTTTGTCTGATATGTCGCTGTGCCTGATATGTCACAGTGCCTGATATGTCGCTGATATGTCGCTGGAACCAAACCTACGGAGATCCGGAAACTGAGAACGCGACCTTAAAGGCAGCCGATCGTTCCGGTTTCGTACTTTGGGCGGACCGGTTTGACTCGCTAAGCGAGACGGGGAATATCGTACGGGGAAGCTCGACAACCTTGGCACGCCTCTCTTCAGCATTTGCAACATTCGTTGCACGACGTGTGACCCAAGCGAGCATCGTCAGATATGCGATGAGAGCGACCATCATGAAACCGGCAAACACGAAGAAAACGTGCAATTTCGGCAACGCGCCAATGACAAAAGTAACGAAGAAGCCTACTAACAACGTGCCGGCAGCTCGACGCCGTCTTGAGAGTGTCCGCTGCCGCTGCTTTCGTCGCCGCGCGATCTCGGCATTGCGAAACGCAAGCTCGCGATGAGACAGTCCTGGCAACGCACGCACGCCCGATATAACTGGAATCACGTCCTCGCGATGTCCAAGAATCTTTCGCAAAAGACGGGTATCCGCGTGAAACCGCAAAATCGACGAAAAAATATCCGTAGAAGAGAGCTTGTGTGTAATAGCGGGCGCGAGGACTACGAGCCATATCAGCACCAAAATAAGAACGATCACGCTCTCGCTGTTCCTCTCCGCCAAATCAGGCTTCGACCTGCCAGAGATGGTACTTCGTGACAACGAAAAAACCGTGAATTCCACGTTACAAATATGGTTTCTTCTGAGACATTTCTGTCAAATTTGTAAGTGTGTCGCGAGTCACGACACCACCGAAACCCCTCAGGGTAAGAAAGGAATTTTAACGTTCGACGAGTTCGATCGGCCCGATCGACATAGAACGATCGACCGCTTTGCACATATCGTAGATCGTGAGAGCTGCGACCATGCATGCGGTTAATGACTCCATCTCCACGCTACCCTGATCGCGTGACACAACGCGAGCCACAATCTCGATCGATGTGTCCCCGAGTTCAAAGTCAACGGTGATCGCTCCAAGGAGCGAATTTTGGACGGAAGGGACAAGCTCCGAGGTCCGCTTCGCACCCTGAATCGCGGCGATCCTGGCAATTCCGAGCACGTCTCCCTTTGCAAGCTCCTGACCAGCAATCTTTGTTCTTGTCTCGGCTGCCATTGTGACCGTGCATCTGGCGGTGGCTCGACTAACAGCAGACTCGGCGTTGGATAGTTCAGGCACAGATCGAGTGTAGGGCGGCGGTTGGGGGGAATTCGTCCGCACTCCGACTAGAATTAGCACTCACAAGTAACGAGTGCCAAGCGGGAGTACTGAATGCCGACATATGAATACAGTTGCCGAGACTGTGGCGAAGACCTTGAGGCTGTTCAATCATTCCACGATGCGCCACTGACGGTCTGCCCGAAATGCCGAGGAGAACTCCGAAAAGTCTTCCGCAGCGTCGGCATTGTCTTCAAGGGATCTGGTTTTTACAAGACAGACAGTCGATCTGCGGACACCTCTGCGAAACCGGCTCCAGCCTCCGCCGAGGCAAAGCCTGCCGAAACCAAAGCCAATGAAACCAAGCCGACGGGATCTCCGTCTGGTGAAACCAAAACCGGTTCAGCCGCTCCCGCGACCACCGCCGCAGCAGGTGCGCAGGCTCCTTAGGTGCCACTCATTGCAATGTCACCGATCGCGAGAGTAACGCCGGCCGCGCTACTTGGAAGCCACTCGACATCGTTGCCAACATAAAGGACATTCTGCAAGATTTTCTGGATTGTCGAAGCAATCGTGATCTCACGCACCGGCTCCGCGAGCTGGCCATTATGGATCAAGACACCCTCGGCTCCTACCGAAAAATCACCGCTGACACGGTTCACACCTGAATGCACACCACTAATACCTTGAATGAGCAGCCCCTCGCCAATCTCGGCGATGATCTCCTTTTGATCGAACTTCCCGGGAGTCAACGCGAGAGCTCTCGCTCCGACGCCCGGAATCGACTTGTACCCCGAGCGCACGGCTGAACCAGTCGAAACCGTTCCCGCGACTCGAGAAGAATACGAGTCATAAAGATATTTTGATAGTCGTCCTTCTTCGATGAGCACGTTGCGTCGGCATGCAAGACCCTCGGAATCAACAGCCGAGGCGCCAAATGCTCGAAGGTCTGTCGGATCATCCACTAAAGAAAATAACGGGGTCGCGACCTCCTCTCCGATACGACCAGCAAATAATGATCGACCGCGCGCCACCTCTTCCCCGGACAGAGTGCTTGCAAGTATCGAAAGCAATGTTGCTGTTATGCGAGGGTCAAACACGACAGTAAGACGTCCACCAGCTGGCTTGGTCGCGCCAAGAAGTCGCGTGGCACGTTCAATCGCATCAGATGCGGCAACATGCACATCGATGTCCTGAGGTCCTCGGCCGACTGAGTATCCGCTTCCCGTCTGCGTATCGTCTCCCTCCCCAGCGACGACATCAGTGGAGATGAAACAGGTCGTCTCCCGAGAGCTCACAGCTATACCTTTTGAACTCGCAATTGCGCTCTCGCCACTGGAGTCGCCGTAATCAGTACTGATAACCTGACGAATACGCCCGTCTCCTGCACGCACTCGACGCTCCAGGTCAAGCGCAAGAGCAATCTTGTCAGAATTGGGATAACCGGCAAGGCCTTCGTTCCAAAGTTCGAGTTGTTTCACCGCGACACCATCTGGCTCTGCCAGCCCAGCATGCTCGTCAACAGTTGTGAATGTTGCGTTATCGCGCGCCTCGGCAAGAGCCTCACGCGCATGTCGCTCGTCAAGATCCCCAACGTAGGCAAAGCCCTGTCGGTTCCCCTGTATCACACGAATTCCCACACCCGCCATCTCGGCAGAGGAAAAAGACTCCACCTCTCCCTCGAACGCCCTGATCTCTGTCTCTCGGTGCCACGAGACATATGCCTCGATCTGCTCACCATCATCTGCCTGCTCCGCGATGCGCTTTGCAATTTCAAGAAGTTCAGGCACCTGAGGTACCTCCAACAGTCACTCCGCTGATTCGAAGCGTCGGCTGGCCGCAGCCAACGGACACACTCTGGCCATCTTTGCCACAGCTACCAGGCGAAATATCAAAATCATTCCCGACCACATCAATCTTCTGAAGTACGTCGGGACCATTACCAATCAGGTTGGCATCGCGTATTGGTTCTGTTATCTTCCCGTCTTCGATCAGGTACGCCTCGGTCATTCCAAATACGAAATCTCCCGTTGCGGTGTTGACTTGGCCACCCCCGAGCTGGGCGACATAGACCCCGTTCGCGGTCTGCGCGACGATCTCTTCTGGATCTTCACTCCCTCGCATCAGATATGTGTTGGTCATTCGCACCATCGGAAGATGCTGGTAGCTCTGGCGCCTTCCATTGCCTGACGATGTGCGACCCGCCTTGCGAGAACGGAGAAGGTCCCACATGTAGTCAGTCAATACACCGTTCTCAATGAGTACATTTCGCTGCGTCGGCTTTCCCTCGTCGTCAATTGTCGATGTTCCCCATTCATCCATCACGGTGCCGTCGTCGATGAGCGTGACCAAAGGACTCGCAACAACATCGCCTATCCGGTTTGCGTATACAGACGCGTCCTTGACTATATGATCTGCTTCGAGACCATGCCCACACGCCTCATGGAACAAGATTCCCCCAGTACCGCTCTTCAGGACAACCGGAAGCACGCCAGACGGAGCCGGCCTTGCGGAAAGTTTTCCGATCGCACGATTTGCAGCCTTCGTCGCAATTTCTTCTGCACTGATGCGTTCAAAGAGCTCATAGCCAACCGTATAAGCGATGCTTTCGTATCCGGTCTGCATTCCACTGTCGCCCGCGGCAACGCACATCACAAAGAGTCGGGTACGCACCTGATCATCATCGGCATAGACACCATCTGAGTTCGCTACGACAAACCGTCGCCGGCTGTCCCCGTATCCGGCCGAAACCTGCCGGATCGCACCACCGACCGACCGCGCAGTATCGTCCGCGCGCTCAAGAAGCGCGACCTTCGTCGTCTTGGTAATCGTCTCGGGATATATCTCGACAGCAGAACGAAATGGATGGCGCTGTCGAACGAGATCAATCTCGCGAACACCCCCGCCTCCGCGTTTGGCAATTGAAGCAGCGGCGGCTGCTGCAACAACAAGTCCGGCACCCGTGGTGTCCGCCGTATGGGCAAAACCAGTCGTATCGCCAACTACCACTCGGATTCCCGCTCCACGGTCGCGCCCGGTTGCAAGTTCTTCGACTCGACGATCATCAAGCGAGATTCCCGTTGTTCTCCTGTCTTCGACAAAAACTTCGGCGAACTCCCCACCATGAAGGAGCGCCTCATGAATTGCCCGCTCGATTTCGGTTTTGTCCACGAGGGCATCCTCAAGATCATCCACGTCGAAAATCTCACTCCCTTTATTGCACGGCACCTGTACTTCGTGCTCTGTATCGTAACGGTACAGCGAATACTCTCGTCCCCCGACGACGGGGAGGTCGTTGTGATTTCGAGTGGCCAGCGAAGCGGCGTGAAAGAATCCGGTGAATTCAGAGAAATCTCGCCACCATCCCTCTTTTTTTCGATCTTTCTCACTAGCATTCCGAGCGAAGCCGGACTCCTCGGAGCGAATAACGGATGAGTTTCCAAAAAGTTCGACAACGCCCTTTGGGGACAGAGAAACGGAGCCGCCATGGACCATGACAATGCATTCGAAGGGCCAATACACGGCGCACCGCTGTTTGATGCCACGCGGCGCGGATACGACCCCGAGCAGGTAGACCGATTCCTCGCTCAGCAGCAGCACCGCCTCAACGAGACTGCCCGACGCGCGAGTGAGGCGGAAAAACGCCTTAGTGCAGCCGTGAACCAGCTCCGGGCGATGAACAGGCGAATTACCCAACTCGAGGAAAGCGCGAGCGTGCACGCCCCACCCGCTCCAGCTGCGGTTCCGATTGACATCCTCGGTGACCGAGTTCAGCGGATCCTCCAGGAGGCATGGGATGGAGCTTTCGCTCTGCGCCAAAGCGTGGAGAACGAGGTCAATCTGCTACGCAGTCAGGCGGGAAGCGACGCTCAGGAAATCCTCGACGAGGCTCGATCAAAGGCGCGCTCGATCGAAGAGCAGATGAGACGCCGCCGCGATGCCTATCTCCAACGAGTGGAACAGGACAAAGCCAAGGCTGTAGCACAGATGACGTTCCTCAGTGACCAGCGCAAGGCGGCGATAGCCGAACTTCTCGCAATCAAGGAACGCATAGAGACCGCAATTATCGATGTACCTGCTCAGACTGCAGCGAACCTCAGCCTCGTCAACGCGCCGGTCCAGACCGTGCACGACCTCAAAGACGAGAAACAGAGCGAGGCTCGGCCGCTGAGCGCAGCGGATGAGCAACTCCTCAATCGCAAGATCTCCGAGCACCCAAGTGGCGATGCGCCCATCTTGCATTTTAGGGAGGCTGATCTGCCACTGACGCTCCCCGTGCAGATGCTTCCCCCGCTCAACATCCCACCACGTCCTGCCGATACGTCGAGCCTCGTGCGGAGCCACCGCGAGACAGCGGCAACCGAACCGACTCGACCACAAGGGGAGCGCCGCGGCCGTTCCGACGCCAGAGTATTTGATTTTGAGGCAAACGAGGACGAGTAGCGGTCTGGGTTCGCAACCAACCAACTGAAGATCTACGTTTTTCGAAGTTCAGATACAAGTTCTCTCCCGGTGCCCAAGCGCAACCAGTGGAGCAGAATCGATGAAATGTAGCGGTCGGACTCGGCTCCTGAGACTCTTCTAGGCTCGCTCATGAGATGAATCGAAGATCATGGGTGCAATTTATTATCGTGGGCATCGTTTGGGGATTTCCCTACCTTTTCATCAAGATTGCCATCCGCGAGTTAAGGCCCGAGACGATGATCTTTTTTCGTTGTGCAATCACGCTCGTTGCGCTCTTGCCGATGGCATTGCGACAACGCAGGATTGATCTCGTCCTTCGCCACTGGTTTGCCTTAGTGAGCTACACCGCGGTCGAGATTGCCATTCCTTGGTATCTGCTTGCCAGAGCGGAGGAACGAGTGACAAGTTCGATAGCGGGACTCGTCGTTGCGACCGTCCCACTCTTTGGGCTGGTACTCGCTCTTCTCTACCGGACAGAGCAACGGGTCAGCCCCATCCGAATCGTAGGACTACTCATCGGACTTTGTGGCGTAGTCGTCACTATCGGTATCGATATACACGGTGCAAGCGCGTTCAGCGTGATCGAAATCTTGATCAGCGCCTTCGGCTATGCGCTCGGACCAACAATATTCAACCAATACCTTTTCGACATCCCGCCAGTGACGGTGATCGCATCTTCGTTTGCGATCGGATCACTCATCTATCTACCCTTTGGCCTGTTAAATCTGCCATCACGTATCTCACTCGAAGCCACAATGGCGGTCCTCTCTCTCGCACTCATCTGCTCGGTAACTGGGTTCATCCTTTTCTTTCGGCTCATCAACGACGTCGGACCAGCTCGCGCGACAGTCGTGACCTATCTGAATCCAGTCGTCGCGGTCATTGCTGGGGTGATCGTGCTCGGCGAACCGTTCGGCAACGGACTCGCTATAGGACTGCCATTGGTCATCGTCGGATCGATCCTTGCAACATGGGCAACCGGGCATGAGCAGCCGACTTATGAGCGGCCAGTCGCGTGACCCCAGATCTTCAATCCCAGAGCTGGAAACGAACTGATCCGACGCTCCATTAGGGTGCAACTGTGCCAAAGATCTTCATGGATGTCACCCCGTTGCGGAGGTTTCCACAGTTTCGCCGTCTCTGGATTGGCTACACCATCTCCCAGCTCGGAAGTCAGCTCACGGTCGTCGCCGTTGCATACCAGGTCTTCCGACTTACTGGGTCTTCTCTCGACGTCGGCCTGATCAGCTTTGCCCAGTTGTTCCCCTCCATCATTGGTCCCGTTTTCGGCGGTTCGCTCGCGGACGCAATGGACCGACGGAAACTCCTTCTGATCACCAATGTGCTTGTCGGTTCTTGCTCGGTAGCACTCGCTATCAACAGTGGACTTCGGCACCCTGCAATCTGGCCACTTTTCGTATTTGCCGCAATCTCGGCGGGTTTCAGCGGCGTCGACAACCCCACCCGCACTGCGGCAATGGTGAGCCTGATCGACAGAGATTCGCTCGTCGCCGCAAGTGCGCTGCGGACCTTGATGCAACAGATTGCCTATGTCGTGGGCCCCGCTCTCGCCGGTGCACTTCTCGCGGTTTTCAACCTTTCGGTTGTCTTCTGGGTCGATGTTGCAACATTTGGAGCCGCGATAATTTCTGTGTTCTCGATCTCACCAAGCATTCCTCAAGGAGGCGGAACTAAATTTGGCCTCGACTCCATCAAAGAGGGTTTTGCATACCTCAAAGGGCGCCAGGCAATTCAAGGAGTATTCATCGCTGACTTCAATGCAATGGTGCTTGGTATGCCGACAGCCCTCTTCCCCGCAATCGGTCTCGTGCACTTTCACGGCAATGCCGAAACGGTCGGCCTTTTGTATTCCGCCCCCGGAGTCGGTGCATTTCTCGGCGCGTCGTTGAGTGGGTGGACGACGCACATAAGACGACTTGGGCGCGCCATCATCATCTGTGTCGTCATCTGGGGGCTCGGCATTACTGCATTTGGGTTAGTTCCGAATTTCGCGCTCGCACTCTTGCTCATTGGTATCGCTGGAGGTGCTGATGTTGTTTCCGCAGTCTTCCGAGGCACAATATTGCAGTCTGAGGTGCCAGACCGTCTACGAGGCCGGTTAACAGCGATTCAATCAGCGGTGGTCCAAGGCGGACCTCGTCTTGGCAATACGGAAGCGGGAGTTGTCGCTGCGCTAAGCAATACACAGATATCGGTAGTGTCTGGTGGACTTGGATGTATTGCGGGAATCCTGCTCATTGGTCGATTCATGCCTCGATTTGCCGACTACGACATCAAGCTCGCAGATAAGCCCCACCTCGAAAAACCGATCGAGACTTGACGACATCGACCAGCTGGGAAGATTCGGAAGTTGCCGATTGCCGCCTTTGGTTCACCTAGAATCTCTCCGTTCAACACCGACATGAGCTGTCGGCGTGGGGCCGCTAGCTCATCGGGTAGAGCAGGAGACTTTTAATCTCAAGGTGCCGGGATCGAGACCCGGGCGGCCCACCCCACCCCACCACAGGCCCACAGGCCCACAGGCCCACAGGCCCACAGAGCGTTACATTGCCGCGCCCGATCTGGAACGCCGTAACGTCTGACGAGCCAGATTTTCCTTGATCATCGTCACCGCACGCGATTCCACACTTCAGAATTCATCCGGGGACAGCTAGGGCTCTCCCATATAGGGAACAAATGGCGAGCGAGGGATGGATGGAAGTCTGAAACTTTCTTCAGATACGACGTGCGAACTCGCGACTGCTTGAGCAAATGTCCAAAAGAATATCCCGAGATAAGGGAGAGCAGAACTCCAAGAAACAATGTCGTCTCTCCTCCCACGGTGGCTCGAAAAACTGGTTCAAAGCCGTTAACGAATGAGTTCCGATGACACCCTCTGAGGTAGGGCTTAGTAAGCGTCCTGGTCGAGCACCCATTCGTTCGGGATGACGCCCCGTTTTGCCGCGACTGCGGTGTAGTACTTCCACAGCTTCTGCGAGTGGTTCTGCCGATTGAACGTCGCGGCAAAGGACGCCAGCTCATCTTGTGTCAGCGCCTTCACCGTTCCGAGCTGCGCAGCAAGAAGCAAAGTCTGGGCATTCTCCACAAAATGGATCACATCCGCAAAAAGCGACGGCACATCTTCGGCGACGATGACCTCACCGTGTCCCCGAAGCAAGAGTGCGAATCCCGATTCAAGTGTCTTCACCACCGCTCGACCCTGTTCAGGGGTTTGAATCTGCGATGAGTCGTTATGAACGCGGACCCCGGTCATCCACCTGCTCGCATGATTTTTCACCGGCACCAGCGGAATCCCCTCAACAACGCTGAACACCGTGGTGGGATCGTGATGGAAATGGCCGATTGCTCCAATATCTGGGCGGGCACGATAGATCTCAGTATGGATAAAGACCTCTCCAGGTGGCTTACCCTCTTCACTGACGTTGTGACCATCAAAGTCAACAATTAGGAGCCGTCCGGGGACGAGCATAGAACGCACGTCGTGCACCCTTTGAATCAACAAGGTGTTCGTGCGAGGCAAACGCGCGCTGATGTGGCCGCTGTAGTTCAAGATGTCTGCGTCAACAAGCATCCGCGAGCACGCAGCAACCTCTTGTCGCAAAAGCTCGAGCGTAGGATCCATTCGTCCTCCTCCTTTGTAAGACACCGCTTGGCAATATTTGACCGCCGCAATGGCCTCTTATCTCCTCAGTAGCCTCGCACCTGCGACGCGTTCAAATCCCCGATATCACCTTTAAGTTTCATGAAATCTCCTTGCACGGCTCAAGGTGGATGCAAATTTCGACGTAACGCTTACGCCATGGACAAGAGATGACACTCTCCACCCGAGCCTCTGTCATCTATACGAGTGACAACCTGTTGCGTTAGAGAAAAGGGGGTTGTCGAGTCTTCGCTTTCAGCGGACGCGGTCAACCTTGTTGACGAGACAAGCTCTCTGAGTTGGTAGAACGACCTTTCCGGTGTCGTTACAAACGTCAAGTCTGCGGCATCCAGCTTCATCTGTATTGTCGCGGAATCGACGGATTCGGTGGGGATCGCCCAACTGCGAAAAGCGAAGGGACTCGACCAGGCCTTGTTGGGGGAGATGGCCTCAAATCCTCGGCTGTTTTCGATACCGCCAGCTCTACTGCGAACAGTGTCTATGTGAGCGGCGCGTAGGATTCCCACAACCCATCTCCCGTGAGTCGCATTTGTCAATGTCTTTTGCAGCGCAGGCATATTCAGGAATGCAAGTGCTGCGCGCCACGATCCATCTCGACGGCCCAACCCGTGCAGACATCCAAAACGAAGTCGGCACAATCAGGGATACCCCCACTGTTCGTGACCGCTTCTCGTTCGATATCAGCCCGGATGCGTTACACGCGCCCATCATCGACCAAATCCCAAGTGGACATATAACGCAGATCTTTGGCTAAAACACCGCATCACCAAACCGTCAGCTGCGCACCGGCCAGGCCGCCCAAGATATGCCGCCCATGTTGCGCATCGATCACCATGCGCAACGCGCGCTAGCGCGCGGTGATGTACTGCTTTAGCGCCTCGCGCTCAAGCTCAAGCTCATCAAGCCTGGTCTTCACCAGGTCGCCGATGCTGACAATTCCAGACAATGCTCCATCGCAGAGAACCGGGATATGCCGAATACGGTGGTCAGTCATCGTCGACATAAGAGAATCAACAACATCATCTGGAGAACAGACGAACAGATCCTCGGACATGATCATCCGTACTGGAGAGTCTAAAATTGCCGAGCCGAACTGACTGATTGCGCGCACGACATCGCGTTCGGAGACGATTCCGGAGATACCTCGACCGTCGTCGGAGACGACAAGCGCACCGATCGAGCGTTTGGCAAGCTCTCGAACGGCATCAATGATCGCGGCGTTCGGACGCACTGTTGCCACATACGAGCCCTTGCGATCCAATAGGCGGGAGATCTTCATCGCAACCTCCTCCACGTTCGCGCATGCGATGCGCTTACGATCGATACTTCGGCGCCACAGAGCGCTACAGCTAATGCTGCTCCCGTCCAATGATGAAGTCAAAAGAAATTTCTACGACAATTTCGCAACAATTGCATCACGTCGAAAACGATTCAAGCGCGTGGATACTGAGAGATGTCTGAACAACACGATCAGATATCTCATTTTGATGACAAACCTTCGACACGAACACCACGCGGCGGTGCCTCTGAAACCAATTGGAGAGGTCCCTGCGGGAACGCCACCCATCAGACGTTGGCCTCATAAACCCGAGTCCGGCCCGAGACGTTCTCGCGTCGTGATTCAGGACCTTCGTTCCGACACAAACACCGGTACATGCGCGGAATGAAGATCTCGGGCAGTTCCAACTTGCCAAAGTTGTGGCAAACTCACCCGCACTTGGCTCCACTTGATGTTGAATGGGGCAACAGAGATTCGAGTGAGCTGCGCTCGGTACCCCTCGGGACCACCACGTTCAAATGTCCCGTTGTACCGCAATCCCAGGGAGACCAAAGCTTGGAAAACGCCCCTTTGCAAATCATCGATCTCGCGGTATCCGGAGAACTCTGCAACGATAGTGAGTAGCCAACGAGGAGGAGAGCTACGTGACCGAGAGAGTCTGGGATAGGTTCCTCACAGAGCAGGACAAGAGAGCGCTCGCGAAGTTTCCGAAGATTCCCCGCGACCTTCGCTCGTTCTGCAATCGACCCGCTCTTGTGCTCGTCGATTTTTTCCGCGGCGTCTACGGCGACCGTCCCCAGGATCTCGTTGAGGCGATGGATACCTGGCCTGGGAGCTGTGGCCTTGCTGCATGGCAGGCAATTCCTCCGACTCAACGACTCCTCAAGGCCTGTCGCCGCATTGGCATGCCCATCATTCATACGACTGGAATGGTCAATGGAACTATCCAGGGTCAGCATGCGCGACCAAGGCCTTCAGAGAATGAGCCCTCTTGTGGGGAGCCACGCTGGATTGCTCCCGATGTACGATACGAGATCATTCCCGAGGTGGAACCGCTCGATGGTGAAACCGTGATCAACAAGATCAGTTCGAGCGCGTTCTGGGGAACTCCGCTCATAGGGCATCTCATCAAGAACCACGTCGATACCCTGATCGTCTGCGGTGAATCTACGAGCGGATGCGTGAGGGCTACCGTGGTGGACGCGGATGAGAACCAGTTCAACGTCATCGTTGTCGAAGACTGCACCTTTGACCGGCATGAGGCGACCCACGCAATGAATCTCTTCGACATGCACCAAAAGTTTGCAGAGGTACGCTCGCTCGAAGATGTCCTTGAATTTCTCGACAAATATTCGCCAGCTCCAGCGGTTCTCGCGAGATAACCCGCGCTCTTCACTATCTCTGCGATCCTCGAGGCGCAAAAAGAAACTTCGATCGACCACGGGACTGAGGCTCATCTGCGCGGTACGATGACGATGGCCATCTGCATCTTGGCAGACACGGATTCGGCCGTGTTGTTTACGCGGATCGAGAAATTGCCGGGAAACGAGCTTGAGCGATGTCAAAACGCCGGAGCATCACCAGCGAGCTCTACCGAGCCGCAAGAATGTCAAACAACATCCGCGCCGCATCACGAGGTCCTGGGGCATTTGCAACGCGCCAGGTGCGGCGCAAGGTGTACCGAGCGAGCGGAGGATTTACGCGGTCCATTCTCAAGTCATTCGGCTTGAGTAAATAGGCGACGCTCTGCCAAAAGGCAGTGCCCGGCATATTCGGGAGTACCTTTTCACAAGACATTCTCCCCGTATTCACGCGAGCACCCAGCCTCGGACATTCAATTGCGGAACTGCCTGTATCTCGAATGAGCGGTGCAAGATGACGTCCTCTCTCGAGAACATGAGAAGTTAAACATTTTGTGAAAAAGGCGTAAGAGAAGTGTGAAGAACCGTTGCGCAACGTGAACTCGCGTCGATGCGCCCTTAAAGTTGCGGTGTCGACAACTTCGTCTTGTACTCGGAAACGATGCCACGCGGACGATATGCGCACATCACTAAAAATCCGGAAAATAGCTAGGGATAGGGAACTTCTCATGACCGTGATGCAATTATTCACAGATGACAGATCCGATCTGACCGCGCGTAAGACCCGATTGAAGTGCCGATTGATCCGGATCGTGTCGCTCGTTTCGATAATAGGAACTCTGATTGGCGTCAGCTTCTCGAATGCGAAAGCGAGCACACTAAATACCTGGAGTCCGCTCGCTTCGCTCGCAACGGCGCGCACGCTCGCGGGAGCCGCGCTGCTCCAGAACGGGTCAGTTCTTGTTGTTGGGGGTGCGTCGACCATCACAACCGCGGGGACTCCCGTCTCAAGCGCCGAAATATACAATCTCGCAACGAATGTCTGGAGTACCACCGCAGCCGGAGCTCCTTCGGTGAGCAATGCAGCCGTACTTGCCCTTACCAATGGAGAGGTACTTGTTGCTGGTGGAGTTTCGGGAAGTGGAACTGGAGCAAGCTCGACATCATCGGCAGAAACCTACAACCCCACGACAAACGTCTGGGCCCCCACGGCCAACTCCATGCCAACCGGAGTTTACGGCGCCTCTGCCGTCCCACTCGCCAATGGCACCGTCATGGTAGCCGGCGGCTACACCGGACTCACCTCCGCTCCAACGGCAACGAACGCCGTGAGCATCTATTCGCCGGCAACCGACACTTGGACAACCGGGGACTCGCTCCCGGTTGGGGACGAGAGCGCCTTTGGGTCCGCCGCGATTCTTTCCAATGGAAATGTGATCTATGCCCAAGGGGCTCAACGCTCCAGGAGTGGTCAGCAACGTTGCCGAGCTCTATGACCCAACACAAAATACGTGGTCTAGCGTCGGAAATCTCGTGACTGCTCGATCACACGCCGGCATTGGCGTGCTCGCGGATGGTTCGGTGTTGCTCGCGGGCGGACAGGACGCACGCGGCACTGCGATCGCGAACGCGGAACTCCATAGCCCAGTGACCAAGAGCTGGTCTGCCACGGCATCTCTTTCGGCCGCGCGAGTCGGAGCCACCATTGCCACCCTCGCGACGGGACAGGTGATCGCAGCTGGTGGTGTCGACGCGACGGGTCACGCGCTTGCCAGCGCGGAGACCTACTCCCCAACGACCTCAACGTGGACAACAACCGGCTCACTATCTACCGCACGCGAGAACGCCACTTCGGTGGAACTTGCTGGAGGCCTGCTGCTCGTTCTCGGTGGAAACGACGCAGCTGGTGCAGCGATCTCCTCTGTCGAATCGTATTTCTCCGCAGTTCCGGTCACTCTGGCGAATGTCGCACCCGCAGATTTCGCCACTGGCACAACAAAAACTCTCAGCCTCAGCGCAACCGGCGTTCCAACTCCGGTGATCTCGGAGAATGGCACACTCCCAAAAGGGTTGGTCTTCAACATTGGCTCCAACGGGACCGCGACGATCAGTGGAACCGCGACCGGGCCCGTCGGAACGTTCCCGATCACGGTTACGGCAGCCAATGGCGTGCTCTCGCCGGTAACAACTGCGTTGAGCGTGACGGTCACGCAACCGGCCGCGCCGGGTTACGTTCTCGCAACCATCTCAGGAGCAGTCTTCGCCTTTGGTCAGGCGACCAAGTCAGGCCAAGTTCGCTTACGCCCGAGATTCCGGCAGATCGTCGCAATCGCGCGCAGCCCCGGGACGACCGGCTACTACCTCGTTACATCAAGGGGAAACGCCTTCAATGAGGGAGGGGCGCCCTTCCTAGGCTCTGCGGCAAAGACAGATCTGACCGCTCCCGTCCGCGGCTTCGCAACCACCTCAGACGGGCATGGATACTGGCTTGTTACGGCCGATGGATCGGTCTACGCCTATGGCGACGCGACCTCATTTGGCTCGGTCTCTGTCAATGCGCGTGTCAGAACGATTATTGCAATCGCGACAACGTTAAACAACAAGGGGTACTACCTCGTCTCTTCGCGGGGGAATGTCTTCACCAGGGGCGACGCTGTGTTTTACGGCTCGAAGGCCAGCGTTCGGCTGCCCCATATGATCGTCAGCTTTGCACTCAGCCCGGATGGCAGGGGTTACGACCTTGTCTCGTTGGGGGGGAACATCTGGAATCTCGGTGACGCTCATTTCTACGGTTCGCCGGCCCGATCAAAACTCGCCTCCCCGGTCGTTTCGTTTGTCCCGTCGCTCGACGGAAAAGGGTATTACCTCTTGACCGAGAAAGGCGCGCTCTATCGGTTCGGAGACGCACTCAATCTTGGTGTTCCGACCATCCCCCCGAGCCGCACGTTCGCCGCAATCGCAATTCCCGACCAGGTAAAACGCTCCGTGGGGCCGATTGCAGCTTCAACTAAACTGCGCGATCGCTACCTCGCTCCCTTCGCTCGCACGTGTCTAGGGCAACAGTGCAGCCCGAGACATTACTGCATAAGGTCTGGTGAGGTCTCCATACCCTGGCGCCAAACAGATCGCGCGATGATCTTCGAAAGGTCCGCGCGTTCACGATATCGGCTCGCGATGTCGCGAGCCTCCTCGAGGAGGCCTTCGGAGAGCGTCGTCGGATTCAATCCGAGAGCAAGGAAACGCTGACGACTGACGTTGAGATCATTCTCTGCCGCCTCGCGCCGCGGATTCGGCAGATTCGCGATCTCTGCGCCTGTGAGATTCGAGACCAACTCGGCGAGCTGGCGCACCTGATAGGTCTCAGTCACCTGGTTGAAAACCAACACCTGATCGCCGCTCTCCGGTGAGTTTGCAAGCGCGATCTCAATACAACGCGCCGTATCACGGATGTTGATGAACGCCCGGGTCTGGCCACCGGTCCCATGCACGGTGAGTGGATGTCCAATCGCTGCCTGCATGAGGAATCGGTTAAGCACAGTTCCATAATCACCGTCGTAATCGAAACGGTTGATCAGCCGCTCGTCGCGGACCGTCTGCGGGGTCTGAGTGCCCCAGACTATTCCCTGGTGGAGATCGGTGATGCGGAGACCATCATTCTGGGCGTAGAACTTGAACATCAATTGATCGAGTGTCTTGGTCATGTGATACACCGAACCCGCGTTGGCCGGATGCAAGATCTCACGTTCGATGTCACCGTCAGGTGTTGGCACCTTAACGGTGAGGTATCCCTCGGGGATTGGCGCTGAACCAGACCAGCCATATCCGTACACACCCATGGTGCCAAGATGAACCACGGCAATATCAAGGCCGGTCTCGACTATCGCCGCAAGGAGATTGTGGGTTCCAGTCACATTGTTGTCAACCGTATAGCGCTTGGTCTTCGACGATCGCATCGAATAGGGTGCGGCCCTTTGCTCGGCAAAGTGCACGACCGCGTCGGGACGGAGCGAGAGGAGAACCCCGACAAGCCGATCGTACTCTTTCGCGAGATCGAGATTGATGAAGCGAATCTCGTTACCTGAAACCTCCTTCCAGGCACGAACGCGCTCCCCGATCGGACGTATCGGCGTTAGCGAATCAACCTCGAGTTCCACATCGATATTGCGGCGGCTGAGGTTGTCAAGAATCGTGACCTCGTGGCCAACATCGGAAAGATGAAGCGATGTAGGCCATCCGCAGAAACCATCGCCGCCGAGAACCAGAACCTTCACTTTTTTCTCTCCTCTAGGCGAGACAGAAACCTACATTTGGCGACCGACTGCTGCCGGCAATCGTAGTGACGAACCGAGCACCGCATGAAGATATTTGCAGAGAGAGTTATTAGGCAACTGTGAAAATCACCAGGAGGACCCCGCTCTTCATGCCCCAATTCGCCAACTTTCTCGGTCCGCTCGGATTTTGAGATGCGACGTTGTCCGCGCCGCGCCTGAAAAGTTGGGCCAGAAGCATACTCGACCATCAGAGACGAGCGCTCTGCGACAACTTCCTGCCCAACGAACCAGATCCGAGTCCGTCACCCACAAATTCCCGGCTCTTATATTCCGCCGTGGGAGGCAAGCATGCCGGAGATCGCCATGGAGTGACAAATTCTCCACCAGCTCAATCCGGGGATTGCGACACCATCTATCAAATGTGCAGAGGTACCACCTCCGACGAGGACATCGGGGCCTTCATCCACAACCACCGTTTACCCCCGGGGTGAACTCGACGCATCAACCGCGAGGTGGGAGAGTGCAACGATCAATCCGCTGAGGGTACTTGCTGACGATTTTCGCACTGTTGC